>JBFWSD010000622.1:0-4985 GCA_050248575.1 Gemmataceae bacterium | reverse complement strand
TCGGTGATCGCCGTGGAGGTGAGCAGCATCCTGGTGATGGCGTACCTGGCCAATCAGTGGATCTTCCGCTTTGGCCCGGTGCAGGTGCGCAAGGTGTTCATCTTGCTGCTGGGCAGCCTGGTGCTGGGCTGGATCGTCAATCGACTGAGCATGGCTGGGATTGTGCTGCCCGCTTCGCAGCTGGTGATGCCAGTCGTGCTGACGTTGCCTCTCTTCTTCGCCGGACTGATCTTCTCGAGCGAGTTTGCCCGCTGCGAGCATCCAGGCACGGCCCTCTCAGCCAACATCTTCGGCGCGATGCTGGGCGGCTTCCTCGAATACAACTCGATGTACTGGGGCTACTCAAGCTTGTATCCGCTGGGGATCGCCATTTACGGGCTGGCGTTCGTGTCCTCACTGCGTAAACCCGCCGTGACGGCCCTCGAGCCGATGCTGCACCGCCTGGCCCGGCCCTACGATGCCCAGCGCAAGACAACGCAGCGGCCGACCGCACTGGCACGGGAGGAGACGGCAGAATCAGCTTTCCGTAACGCGGCCCGTTCGTGAATCGAGACTCCGCAATGCATGCGTCTAAACTCAGGTGCCTGCCCTGGAACCTGATTGGGTTCATCGTTGTTTCGCTTGGGTTGCTTCTTGTCGCCGGTGAGCCCACCCCCGCCCTCGAAACCAATGTTGATCGCGCGACTGAAGAGGACGGGCTTCTTCTGAAAAAGGCCGTACTTGCCTTGTTGTGCGAGAATGCGAAGCGAATACAAACTCTGGAGATTCGCTACCTGACGATCGACGTGAAGTTGCCCGGCCATTCCATGGGCCTCGGTGGTCAATGGTGCTCGAAGCGCCAGATAGGTACCGTTGCTCCGCCAGGGTAGGGGGCAATACGTTCTTCGACATCGGTTGTGGCAAGGAGACGTACTGGTTCTGGACTGCAGGGAAGGAACCACCCTACCTTCATCATGCGACGCGAGACGCTGCCCGCCTTGGGAAAGTGAAGGGGATCTCCCGTGGGATCCTTCCTGGTTGCCCTTCATGCTGGGCTTGTCGGACTACAGTGATCCGAGTCGTTTTTCCGTGAAACAAACGGGGACGACGGTGGAACTCGTGGAGCAGGGTCGATCACCGCAAGGCCAACCCGTTTCGCAAAGTCACGGTGTTGCGTCAGACGTCGAACAGGAGTTTTGATATTGTAGCCTTCGCGCTGCGAGACGCGAATGGCGAGAAAGTCTGGACTCTCCGCGTCTTGAAAATGGAACTCGATGAAGCATCGGGAGGACGATTGCCGACTCAGTCGGCGTTCGACTGGCCCGCCTTGAAGATTGAGGCCAAGCTCACGATGCGCGAGTTCACTTTCAACGATTCGATCAGTGAAAGTCGGTCCAAGCGTCTGTTTGCCCGCCCCCAGTTGAAGGATGTCAAGGAATGCGACCTGACGCGGTGAGTTGATTCTGACCGTGCTTTTCTCCTTGACTCCCGCAACTTGTCTGATATCTTATCTCCATGCAGCCTGCCCCGGAACTCGAACCGCTGAAGACTCCGAACCTCGTCGAACGCACCGTCGAGGCCATGCGGAGCCAGATCCTCTCGGGCAAGTTTGCCGCCGGGGCCGAGCTGCCCTCCCAGAGCGAGATGTGCGACTCGCTCAAGGTGTCGCGGAGCGTCATTCGCGAGGCGATGCAAATCCTTCAGGCCCAGGGACTTATTCAAGTGTCCCAGGGCCGGAGGCCACGCGTCTTGCCCGCCGGGGCACGGGCCGTCGCCGAGAGCCTCAGCACTCTCGTCCAGCGCGCCAAGGTCTCGTTCCTTCAGCTGGTCGAGATTCGCAGACCGCTGGAGGCAGAAGCCGCTGCGCTCGCGGCCACACGGGCCACTCCCGAGCTGATCGCCAAGCTGACGAAGGCGGTCGACGATCTCAAGGACGCGAAGGACATCGAAGCCCAGATCGAGGCCGACGTCCGCTTCCATTGCCTGCTCGCTGAAGCGACGGGCAACCCGATGTTCGGGGCCATCCTGGATGTGTTTGGCCCGCTGCTGCACGAATCGCGGCGGCAAACGCTGCAACAATCCGGGGTTGTGGTCGCGCACGGCTACCATCGCCGTATCCTGAAGGCAGTGGAGAAGGGGGATGCCGAGACGGCCCGCCGCGAGATGCTCGAACACATGCAACGGACGCGCAAGGACATCGAGGGTTTTCATAACTGAAAGCCGATTTTTGCCGTGCGAAAGCCGGCCCGGGCTGATAGGATTACTCGACGCTGCCAGTTGCCCCACGCTGTTTGTACCCCACCGCCAGACGCGAGAGAGCTGATCATGAAGCGCAGCATGCTAATCCTGGCAGGATTCCTCCTTGTCACGCCATCCCTTCGTGCGGAAGAGCCGGTCAGCTTCAGTCGGCACGTGATGGGAGTGTTCAGCCGACTCAACTGCAACGGCGGGACTTGCCACGGCGCGGTGCAAGGGCAGAACGGCTTCCGTCTCTCGCTCTTCGGAGCCAATCCCGAGCTCGATTATGCCCGCCTGGTGCGTGAATACTCCGGCCGCCGCCTCAACCCTGCCAACCCTGAACAGAGCCTGCTGCTCCTGAAAGCGACCGCCGCGGTCGGCCATGAAGGGGGCAAGCGGATGGCCGTGGGCAGCCACGAGTACGACATCCTCCGCAAGTGGATTGCCTCGGGCGCCCCGATCGATCCGCTCGAGACCGGCCGCACCACCAGTCTGCGCGTGTTGCCCGCCGAGAAGACCCTCAAGCCGGGCGAGTCTTACCAGCTCAAGGTGGAAGCGAAGTTCGCGGATGGCTCGGTCGAGGATGTCACGCCGCTCTGCTCGTACGAGACGCTCGACAACATCGTGGCCACCGTCAATCAGGCGGGCAAGGTGACGGCGCACGGGGCAGGAGACGCGGCCCTCATCGTGCGTTATCGCGCCGAGCCGATGATGGCCATCGCCGTGGTGCCCCGCCCGGGCAGCGAGGCCTTCCCCGACGTCAAGCCGAACAACTTCGTCGACAAGCACGTGCTGGCCAAGCTGAAGCGGCTCAACATACCACCCGCGGCAGTGTGCGACGACGCCACCTTCTTGCGGCGGGCCGCGCTCGATATCACGGGCACCTTGCCCACGCCCAAGGAAGTACGCGAGTTCCTGGCGGACAAGTCGGCCGACAAGCGGGCGCGCAAGGTCGATGAGTTGCTGTCGCGGCCCGGCTACGCGGCCGTGTGGACCCTCAAGTTCTGCGATCTCTTGAAAGCCACCGACTACGGCGTCTATGCCGACGGCATTTCCGAGCATGAGGATGCCCCGCGCTTCCAGGCCTGGATCCGGGCTCGTCTCGAAGAGAACATGGCCTACGACGAGATGGTGGCCCGCATCCTGACGGCGACCAGCCGCGACGGCCGCAGTCTCGAAGAGTGGAGCAAGGACGTCCAGGCCATCGACGCGGGCTACAAGAACGAGCGCACCGACACCAAGCTCTATGCCCAGCGCAAGACTCCCGATCTGTACTGGCAACGCAAGGGGGCCAAGGGTGTCTCCGGCGCGCTGCAAGTCGCGCATGCCTTCCTCGGCTTGCGGCTGGAGTGTGCCCAGTGCCACCGGCACCCGCACGACGTCTGGCAGCAAGACGATCTGCTGGCCTTCAGCAACTTCTTCATGGGAGTGCGGCAGACCGGCTTCCAGGGGGGCAACGAGAAGAAGTTCCCCGAGGTTGCCAAGTTCGTCAAGACTTTCAACGACGAGGCCAAGAAGCTCACGGAGGAAGTGAAGAAACAGAAGGAAGAGCTGAAGAAGCTCGAGGCCGAGGCCAAGAAGGACCCGAAGGCCAAGCAGGCCGAGGTCGACAAGCTGAAGGCCGAGATCGGCGACAAGGAACGCCGGGCCAAGAGCCTGCCCGAGATCGGCAAGCGCTTGCTGCACGCCGAAGTGCACCATGTGGCCGATCACAAGTCGTTTGCCTCGGTGACCAGCCCGCTCGGGACGCAAGAGTCGAAGGAATTCCGGCTGCTGGGCTTGCCCGACGAGATCAAGGTCACGGCGGAGGAAGACCCGCGCGTGAAGGTGGTCGAGTGGCTGCGGCGGGCGGACAATCCGTTCTTTGCCCGGGCCATCGTCAATCGCGTCTGGGCCCATTATTTCGGCCGCGGCATCATCGACCCGCCCGATCATCTGTCGTCGTTCAACCCGGCCACCCATCCCGAGTTGCTCGACGAGCTGTGCAAGGGCTTCATCGCCAGCAAGTACGACCTGAAGTGGCTGCACCGGGCCATCGTCAACAGCCGCACGTATCAGCAGTCCAGCAAGGCGAGCGCGGCCAACGCGCTCGATCGCACCAACTACGCGTACTTCTACTATCGTCGGCTGCCCGCCGAGGTGCTGATCGACGCCCTCAACCAGGCCACGGGCACCAGCGAAGACATGGGCATGCAGTATTACAACTGGAAGAAGGATATGCGGGCGGTCGAGGTGCCCTACACGCCCAAGAACGGTTTCGTCAGCTTCATGCTCGAGCAGTTTGGTCGGCCCAAGCGAAACTCGGCGGTGCAGTGCGATTGCGAGCGCGACTCGAACGCCTCGGTGCTCCAGATCTTGAGCTTCGCCAACCATCCCCGCCTGTGGCAGAAGATCCAGGACGACAAGGGGGAAGCGGCCCGCATCCTGAAAGAGATCAAGGACGACAACGCGCGTGTGGAAGAAGTCTTCCTGGTCGCGCTGAGCCGGCTGCCCGCGGACGAGGAGAAGGCGACCTGCCTGAAATACCTCAAGGATGCCGAGTCCCCCGAGAAAGGGCTGGAAGGCATCCTGTGGAGCCTGATCAATACGAAGGAGTTTTTGCTTCAGCATTGAGGTGGGGCAGGTTTCCAGCCTGCCGGGAAAAGTGACAGTTTCTCCAAGGGAACCTGTGGCAACATCGCCTGCATTCAGAGAGAATCATTGAAGTGGCAGGTTGAAAACCTGCCTTACGCTACGATTGGGGGCACTATGTTCAAGAACGCCTGTGA
>JBFWSD010000621.1:0-4996 GCA_050248575.1 Gemmataceae bacterium | reverse complement strand
TGCTCATCAACGGTCAACCGAGCCGGCCCTATTCCATGCGGACGGTCGCGCAGTCGCCGCGCGCCCGCGATCCGCGGCGTGCTCAGACGGTCCGCATCCATTCCCGACATCGCTACGCGCGGCCACTCGATGAGGTGACCCGCGAAATCGAGGCGCAATTCGCGGCGCGCTGAAGCTGCCGAATCTGCTTGCGCCACTCGACCTCCACGTGCAAGCTGTTCCGCTTGTCCCGTCGGACAAGGAACCAAGAACGGTTCCTTCACAACTCGCCCTCTGCCCGAAAGGAGCAATGCCGATGAGGAAGCGTCGGAATGGCCCCGTTGCGCGCCTGCAGGAACGATTCCTGACGATTCTGCCCACGATCGAAACGCACGCGCGAATCTCGTTCCGCCACATCCCCTGTGCGGACAAACGCGCCGACCGTGTCGCGGAGACTGTGGCACTCGCATTCAAGTGGTTTGTCCGCATCAGCGAACGCGGCAAGGATGCCACCAGGTTCCCGACCATCCTGGCCGGCTACGCGGTCCGAGCCGTGCGCAGTGGCCGGCGTGTCTGCGGCCAATTGGCACACAAGGATGTGCTGAGCGAACGCGCCCAGCAACTCCACGGATTCTGCGTAGGCAGCCTGCCGCAATGCCCTGTGTTGGATCCCAATCTCTCCGAAGCCCTGCAAGACAATCGCATCACGCCCGTACCGGACCAGGTCGCATTCCGAATCGATTTCCCGACGTGGATGAAAGACCTCGGCCGTCGGGAACAGCGCCTGGTGTCCGCGATGGCGCAAAGCCACCGCACGATGGACCTGGCGCGGAAGTTCCACTTGAGTCCAGGGCGAATCAGTCAATTGAGGCGAGAACTCTCGTGTTCGTGGATGTCCTTTCACACCGGTTAGGACCAGAGCGCGTGACTGGAACCGAATGCTCCTTCTCTACTACGGGAAGGAGCTTTTTCCAGCATCAAGGCAACAACGAAAAAGGCGAACAATCTGTCATGCGCCCGCGACAAGCCTCGGGCAGGCTCCCCTCCTTGTCATCTGGACAAAGACCGTCTCGGTCGAGACTTCGGTCTTTTCCACAAGACCGTCGAACGCGAGCAGACGCCCGCAGCCTTCCCCGATGCCAACTGTCCCACCTTCAGACATTGACTGAGTCACTCGATCTTGAGCTTTGTCCTGTCCAGCTTCGTCGCCTCCCAGTCGTACGCCTGGCAATTGGGCTGGGCGCGTAGATAGGTCCATTCAACGAGAATTTCATATTCACCCGCCATCGGTGCGTTCGGCTCAGTGACCGCTCGGGGGGGCGGCTTGAGATCAATGACGTGCAAGGGTTGTTTGAGCTGATCCTGGCCTCGATGTTCCCGGTTGCGCCAGACAGTGACCTTGATCGTGGCCCGGAGGCCTTGCCAGGTAATCGATTCGACACTGGTCCTCTCACTCGACAAATGGAGTGGCGGGCAAAGGACTGCGACAAATGAGGGCTGACCAGCTTTCACAGGCTGCGCCAGTGATGGAGCGTCCGTGCGCCCGTCGCTCTGCTCGGGAAGCTGCTCACGTTCGATGGTGCCAGCCGTGACTCTGCGCTCTGGACGCTTCGGATCCAGGGGTAGTCTGTAATAGTTGCCGTTGATCGGAAATTGTTGCTGCACAACCCGGTCGGCCGGACGCACCGGGGACGAGGCGAGATCCTTTTCTTCAAGCATTGGCAGCACGCCTTTCGCAGGTGCCGCATCGGCCCCTGGCACTCTGAAGCTCAAAGTGGCCGTGCGCTCTTCGAGGGGCTGGTAGTAGATTGAACTCGCAACCTGACGATGCAGCTGACGTAGGACCAGCTTGATCTCGTAGTCCCCTTTGCCGAGCGGCGCGCTAGACAGCTTGAGCAAGGATACCTCCCTCGTCGGGTTCTTCACGGGGGTATCGACGTCGTGCGTCCATGTGTTGCAGATCAGCTTGAATTCGTTGCCGCGGCGGAACAGGGCGACCGGCTTGAAGGTCTCGCCAAACATCCGGGGGGGACTGACGACAAGCATTGAAATTGGCTTGTCCGTAGCGGGCGGCTCGAGCAGAACCGAGCCCTTGACCACTGCCTGGGCCGGGTTGTCCGGCTCCTTCTCCCGAGTTTCGGAGATACAAGCGACGGTCAGCAATGGCCACCGAGCATCCTTATCCACTTCCCAGGTTGGACTAGCGGGGTAGAGCTGCTGCGCCCTGGCGATTTCCGGAGCGACGGGCGCAGGCACGAGCAACACCGTGTCGGAATTTGCCATAGCCAGCAAGCTGGCACCGAGCGCCACCAGGCCGATGACCACGGCCACACCTGCCCACAGTTTGAGACGTTGAAACGCCATGTTCTTGAGCACTCCCTGAGCAAGCTGGGTGACATTGTCTCCAGGAACGCTGTTGGTCAGGGCCTCGGGCGTGAGGGTCACGAGCGTCGTTGGAGGGGCTGCCCGGGCCTCTGCGGTGATCCAGGCCGCCAGTGGGATCGTGTAGACGACGCCGCGTCGTTGCAAGCGCGTGCGTAACAGCTGTCGGCCCTGGGCCAACTTCTTCGAGATCGAGCCGACCGGCCAGCCCAGTTCGCGCGCCGCTTGCTCATTGGTCTTGCCCTGCAGGTAGCAGAGCACCAGCGGCAGCCGATACTTCTCGGGCATGGTGTCCATTTCCTGGTCGATGAGCGCACGCAGCTCGCGGACATCGTCGGGTAGTTCGGCCGCCGCCACAGAGTTCAGGTTCTCGACCTGCCGCTCCCGACGGTGACGGCGCAGGGCGCGGGCCCGCGCCTTCAAGGCTACTCGATAGGCGACGGCATGAAGCCAGCTGGCAAGGCTCCGCTCGCACTGCAACGATGGGCCCTTCTGGAGCAAGACCACGAACGTGGCCTGGAAGGCATCTTCCAGGTCGGCGTCGTCGTCGAGATGCCGACGACACACCTGCCACACCAGTCCGGCGTGGCGTTGCATCAGCACTTCGAAGGCGCCCGCTTCGCCACCGGACGCGAAACGCTGGAGCAGCTGACCGTCCGCAGCATCATCGGGCTGCGCGCGACCCAGCAGGTGACGCAACTGGTGAACCACACCGGTCAGGGGGTTGCGTGCCATGATCCTCGTTCCCTGGAGACGAACGTCCACTATCTAATGATTCCCCCCGACAAGCCAACAAATCTCGAATTCTGCAAGAAAGTGCGCTGAGCAGCCAAGAAGGTCGAAAGTCAGCTCTCGGGGCAATTGATTAGGGTGTTTCATCTTGTTTGACACGATCGCTATGTTACAATCCATTCAGTTACCCGTTGGGTGTTTTTCCCAGTGAAGTATGGGCAATTCTCCACTTTCAAGCACTGATCACTTCGACGAGCAGTATCCAGAAACACTTCCAGACAGGTTGGAGTGGCTGGAGAAGCACGTCCACGCGAACAAGCGCCGCATCTTGGGGCTGATGCAGCTTTCGGAGGCTGAACAGTCTCGGCTTCACGATCGCCCGTGGCGTGAAATCACCGAAAGTCATTCGTCGCAGGCTGATCGTGCCGAGCACCTTCTCACCCACTATCTCTCGTTCTTCGACTACGACGCTGGGAAAGCCGCCGCGTTCGCCAAGGAGTTTGTAAGCAACGAGGAGAGCGAGCAGCAACTAATGGTCTACTTGCCCGCGCTCACTGAAGCGAGAACGGCCGCCGAGCAGGACAAGTTGCTGATCCAGGCCGCTCATGAGGAAGGTCCAAGCCTCCTTCCCGTCCTCGCGAAATTGCTTGGCTCTGAGCCTCCGAAGGGCAAGCGGCGGTCGTAGAAAATGTGGCGGAGGGCGCCCGACCCCATGATCCAACCTCTCGCCGCCAACACGCATTACTACCGAGTCACGACGGTTGGGCGAAAATGGGGCGATGTACTTTCCGGTAAGGGGGCACTTTTCCTGCCGGCCTCGGGAAATCGCTACAATGTCGTCCTCCAACAGGCTGCCTACGTAACCGATGATCTTCGAGTTGCGGTGACGGAATTCGCCTACTACGCAGCGCTCGACTGGCAATTGCGCATCGCGAACCATCACGTGCTTCCCGTGCGTGGGCCAATTCGAAGCGACTTCAAACTCTGGCAATTCACACTTCAACTTCCACGGAATGTTGTTGATATCGAGAGACTCGCTCCACTTCCTGGCTCATTGCCAACGTTCGCACTGCTGAACCCGAGTCGTGCCTACGCCGCAACGCAGAACCTGGCGAACCACGTCATTGCCAGTCGATTCCCTGGCCATCCTCCTCCCCAACTCGGGTTGAAAGTTCCAGCAGTCCGGAGCCGACTCGGTCTCGGATCGACCGAGTGCAGCTATGTGTTGTATCGAATTGGGACGAGCCCAGCCGGCACTCTCACCGGCCAATGGAAGTTGCGACTCGAGTTCCGAGACATGAACGGCAATGCTGTGACGGGCAATTCGGGGCGCATTGACTGGGCACGACCCCAGTTTACCTTGCTCCCTGTTCCACGCGCACGGGCTGCTGCTCCTCTGCCACCGCCGTACGTACTCCATGTGCCGAACACAATTCAAATCAACTATCTCTAACGGGTGCGTGACAGAAACGCTGTCCGGTTTCCAAGACGAAATCTCTCCTTACCGCGGGATGATTCAGTGCGTGCGATCCTTGCGGGAACACATGATAGGCCATCGCGGTCGAACCGGCAATCGACCACCTCACCCGGCCAACGGCACGAAGGGCTTGCAAGCCGCCGCCACCTTGGTATTCTTCCCCTCCTTCATGAGCTCTCCCGAACAACCCGCTCGCGACGAGACCGGGCATCCGCCGGCCAGTCGTCAACCTCTGTACGTGCGGATGTACTTCGATCCCGCCTTCACGGAGCTGACGCGTTACGTCGGCTACGGCGGCAAGCCAGCCGACAAGATCCAGCGCTTCGTCGAGTCGCTCAAGTCCAAGTATGGCGCGCGGCCCGCAAGCGAAGCCGTGGAGGCCCTGACAGCCATCGAGACGATCAATGGGGCCACAGTCGTGCAGCT
>JBFWSD010000620.1:0-4996 GCA_050248575.1 Gemmataceae bacterium | reverse complement strand
GCGCGGTCAAAGCCAACTGCTTCATCTCGCACAGGAACGCGTGATACTGGCGCAACAAGACCTCGTCCTCAGCGGAATCGACTTCGAGCGTAACCCGAATCGTGCTCATATCGGCCTCCTTGCCATTGAAAGAAGAGGCCCCAGCTTAGCTATCTTTGTCAGCTGCAACCAGAGAAGTTAGCCGCACCCGCGCAATGGCGGCAATCAACCACGAATCTTCACGAAGCGCCACTTATTGCATTCGCAACCTTGACTATTCAGGATCTCCGCGTCGCTGCTATACTTTGCGGCCATGAAGCGTCGCGATTTTCTCGCCCTCGCCATGAGTTCGCTGGCGGGCTGCCGCGCCAAGATCGATCCCGGGCCAGGCAACACGTCGCTCGCGCAGTTCAGCGCCAATATCAGCGCCGGCGATCTGCTCGATCCGCGCACAGCCGGGCAGCGCATCGGCCTCTACCTCGATGAACTCGCCGCCTTGGGCTACCGCAAGCAGATCCGCATCATCTTGCCGCCTGACTGGGGTCCCATCATCCAGCAGCACTGGTTCCCCGAGATTCGCCGCCGCGGCTTCAAGGTGCTGGCCATCCTCGGCCAGGAGAAACGCGACAGTGCTGCCATGGAAGACCGGGCCATCACCTGGATCAAGCACATCGTCCCGCTGGTGCGCGGCGACCTGATCGGGCTGCAGATCGTCAACGAGCCGCCCCACACCTTCACGCCGGCCGAGTATGCCTGCTATCACCGCAAGATCGCCCCACTGATTCGCCAGCTCGCCCCCGAGGTGCCCATCGTCGCGGGCGACTTCGACGTACGGGCCCGGGGCAGCAACACACTCGGCCTCTGGCAGGAAGCAGTGGCCGCCGGCGCAGGAGACTATGACATCCTGAGCATTCACGTCACGAGCAAATTCCGCGCAGGAGAGCTGACCGACTTCGCCCAGCGCCTGCGCGCATTTGCCAGCCCGGGTCAGCGGATCTGGATCACCGAAGGGGACTGGGGCCAGCTCGCCTTCCTGCGCCAAAACGGCGTGCCTATCGGAGAATGCTTCATTTACACCTGGAACGATGATCGGGAGGATCACCTGGTGCGGCGGCCCGGTGGGCGTTTGGGTGGATAGGCCCTGGTGGCCAGTGGCATCAGTCATGACGTAGTTTCAGACGGGCAAGGCTGGCGCGGGCCTCGCGCGTCAGGCGGGCATGGGCTGCTCCGTCGCCCAGACGTTTCAGCAGTTGCCGCGCCGTTGGCGTGTCCAGCCCTTCGAGAACTTCGAGTGCACGCAGCATGCGCAGCACTTCGGCATCCGACACGCGAAGGGAGTCGAAGGTGGCACGGACTGCCTCCAGCCGCCGCCGTGCTTCCAGCGCGGGCTGGGCCGCGAGTGCCCGCTCCACGGCGCTACGGGCCAGGCCGCCGTAACGAACGAGCTCGACCTGAGCGGCCTGCCTGGTGGGAAAGTCGCTGCTATCGAGAGCGGCGATGAGTCGGTCCAATACCTCTTCTTCGGGAGACGACGCGGGCGTTAGCTGTTTCGCCAGGTAAGCCACCGTCGAATCGCCACCACAACGGAGCCGCAATACTGCGCGGTAGGCCTGCTGCGGTTCGCGGGCCAGATCCTTCCACAGCGACCCGAGCTCCGCGGCGTTCAGCGGTTCTGGTTTCGTTTCCAGCAAGCTTGTCCCGTTCCACACCAGTCCGGTCTTGTCCTCGCTCGTGGTGAGGAGCGACTTGCCGTCCGGGGAAAAACACATACCGAAGATGGCGGCGTCATGGGCCTGCACTTTTTTGACCACCACACCTGGCAGGAGATCGATGACCTGGAGAGTGCCCTTCTCATTGCCGGCAACCAGGCCCCGGCCGTCCGGCGTGAAGATGCCGCTGAGCGCGTTCGACCAGCACGGTTGTCCGGTGGCCAGCTCCCAGATGACACCGCGGCTGTTTTTCTCGCCGCGAACTTCCGCGCGTAGCCTGCGCCCGTCCGGCGTGAATTCGAGGCCGAAGGCCAGGGCTTGCGGATCGGTGGACAAGCTGAGTGATTCGAGGGCTTTGCCCGTTGAGGCGTCGTACAGCTTGATGACGTTGCGATGAGTCGTGGCCAGGAGCCGGGCGTCGGCGCTCAAATCGAGTAAGGCAACCCGTGCCAGGTAGATGGTAAGAGTGCCGTTTACTTCGGTGGATTCGCATTCATGGTCAATCCAGTAGGCCAACTTCTTGCCGGTGCGAGCATCCCAGATGGTGATGGTGGCATTGTCGTCGGCGTCGGCCCCGGCCCCTACCAGGATCGAGCCGTCGCGGGCGCGGGCCAAGATGCCGATGGCGTTGTCCTTGTCATTGGGCAAGGTGGCCTGCAAGATATTGCGGTGCCAGCGGGTCACTTCGGCATCGTGGGCGCGCCACCAGTTGCCGTCGGCTGCGAAGCAGAGCCCCTCGGGTCGGCCTTCAAACAGGGGCAACGCTTCGCGATACTTCCCCGTCTGACGATCCCAGACTTGCAACTGGCCAAGGCCCTGCGTGACGATTTCGTTGCCGTAGAAGTGGGGTCTTATCCAGCCGTGCGTGTGGCCGGGCAGGAATAGATGTTCGCGGCCGGAGGGGAGATCCCAGATGCGCACGGCGTGCCCCGCTGATACGGCCAGAGCCTTGCCGTCTGCACGGAACGCGGTGAAGGTGGTTTCCGCGAAGTGCAGGGCAAGGGCTTCGCCGAATTTGCCGGTGATCTTGCCGCTCCTGGGATCGACCAGCAGCCCCTGTTGCGCTATCCCCTGGCCGATCGCCAGCGTGCCGTCCGCGGGCGAGAAGGCGATGTTGGTCACGTGGGGTCCACTCAGGGTCGCGCTCGGGATGGCGTGCAGCTCCTTGCCCGTGCGCACGTCCCAGAAGACGACTCGTTCATCGGTGACTCCCACGATGGTCTTGCCGTCTGGGCCAGCAAAGACTCGGCGTAGGCACCAGTCAGTCTTGGTGATCAGTGCGTGGCTGGCAATCTTCTTTCCTTCCTTGATATCCCAGACGCCCAGCGCGGTTTGTTCGCCGCCGTGAGCGACGAGCCCGAGTTCGGGAAAGAGGACGAGGTGGCGCAGCTCATCTGCCCGCCGGGTGCGCGGCTGGATCTGGATGCGCGGGGCTCGTTCCTTTCCTGTGGGCGACCAGAAGCTCAGGCCGTGCTGCTCATCGAGGGCGAGGAATGTGTCTCCTTGAACCTGGATTCTCGTGATCTTGGCCCCAAGTGGCGGGCTTCGTCCCAGCACCGTCAGCCGGGCAGCGTCGCGAATCACAAGGCTGTTCTGCCCGTCCGCGTGAGCCAGGAATTTCGGGGAAAGACAGCACAGGGGCGGACCTTCACACGGAAACTCCTTGACCTGACGCCCCGTGTGCACGTCCCAGTACTGAACTCCCATGTTGTCAACGGTGGCGAGAGTGTTGTCGTCAATGAACGCGACCCCGAAAATTGTTGCCTTGGCGCGCAGTCGCGTTGTACCGAACCGTGCCAGGGCTCCCGCGGGCAGCGGGTCGCCGTGGACATCGAGGCGCGGCGGAGCGGTCTGTTCGACGCCGCCCCGAAATGGGACCGCCGGTTGCATTTCCTCATTCCCGGCGAACGCACTCAACCAGGCAAGACCGGTCACGGCCACGCCCGCCAGCAGCAGGCAAGCCAGCAATGGACGCAGCTTGCTTGCCGACATGGCGACGAGCGTCTCTTCGGCCAGCTCTTCAGGTTTGTTGTAACTTCCGCGCGACGAGCCCGCTGGCGACAGGCCGGGCAAGACCGCCGTGCGTTCGACGAGGGCGGCCGACACCTCGGCGCTCTCCAGCGCGGCCAAGCCCAGCGTCAGCGCGACACCGCGACGTTCGAGCCGCGTGCGCAGCAAATCTCGCCCCTGAGCCAGCCGGCGCTCAGTCGTTCGTAACGAACAGCCGAGCTCGTCGGCCACCTCCTGCTGGCTCTTTCCCTGCAGGTAGTGCAGGACCAGTGGCAGTCGGTATTTCTCCCCCAGGCGGTCCAGCTCCTCGTCGAGCAAGGCGATCGACTCTTGCCGATCGACGGGGTCGCCGCTGTGGGGTTCGGCGCAGTTCAAGTCTGCGACGGCCACGGGCCTGCGCGTTTCGCGCAACCGGCGGGCAATGCGATAGGCCACGCCGCACAGCCAAGGGCCAATGAGGCAACGCTGCCGGATCGCCTCCGCTTTGCGCGCCAGCACCAGAAATGTAGCCTGGAAGGCGTCATCCGCGTCGGCCGAATCGTTGAGCTGGCGTCGGCAAACGCTCAGCACCAGGGGGCCGTAGCGTTCCACGAGCAGCTGAAATGCCTGTTCGTCGCGCTGCGCGAGAAAGCGCTCGACGAGATCCTGATCCTCGCCAGGGTGGTGCAAAACCAGCCAGGACCGAAAGCGTGACAGTGTGCGACGGGTGGAGCTCACAGTCGGCCCTCTCTGGAGATGGACTTCCTTCTTCCATTATGTGCAGCCGGGAGTCCCGAACCGCCAATATTTTTCCTAGCCTGGGCCCGGCGCTAGCAGGCGGCGTAGATGGCGATCTGGATCAGCAGAGCCACGGCTGCCCACAGCTTGAGATTCTCATCCCAGCGGCGGTTGCCCTCGACGGGAGATGTCACCTCTCGGGGTAAGCACATCACCCACACCAGCACGACAACGGGCACGAGCACAAACACGAGTCGCACGAGCGGCAAGGGCATTGCCAGAAGGGCGGCCCGCACCCAATCGCCGATATGGTGCAAGGGTGTCATGTGGCGGCCTCCCCCGGGGCGAAGGAGGCGTGCCCGCCCCGCAAGTCGATCACATAGCGCGTTTTCTCCTCCGGATCGGGCCGTGTAGTCAGACTGACCAGCACGAGTAGCGAGATGCTGACGGCGAAGGCCCACACCGAAAAGTAGAGATACGGCTCGGCGAGGAGAAAGAGCGGTTCGATGCCGAAGGCCTCGTGAACGGCAGGGTGATTGAGTGAGAACAGGGTCACGGTGGTCGCAATGCCGCCAAGCAGG
>JBFWSD010000619.1:0-4996 GCA_050248575.1 Gemmataceae bacterium | reverse complement strand
ATCCCGACGAGGAACTTGAAGTCGACCTGCTGGTGATCAGCGCGCCCACGCGGACCTTCAAGGGCAAGCTGGCCCGGGCCAAGCTCGCGGGCGAAGCCCGCCCCAACACCGAGGAAGCCGCCAGCGACGCAGAGCCCGTGGTGGTGGCCCTGGTTCGTATCGAGGGGGACGACATCCCGCCCGACCAGCAGATCCCGCGCGAGCTCCTGGTCGCGGGCACCGAGGTCCGCGCCAAGGTCCGCTGCGGCGACCGCGCCATGGGCTACTCCCTCTTCTACGGGGTCTGGGAGTTCATCTACGAGAGAGTCTTGTTTTACTTCTGATGGGAGCGTCTGATGAAACGCCTCGCTCCAATGTTGGTACTGCTGGGTCTTGTCTACCTCACAGGTTGTGGCCGCGAAGAAGCCACGGAAGACGATGTGGCGCCTCCTGTCGCTGTGCCAGCCAGCATCGGCAATGCCCTCTTCGTCGTACCCGTGGCGGACGATCTCCCACCCGCGCAGGGCCATACCATCGACCCCATCGTGCTCCACGATTGCCGGCTGGCCGTCATCGATCGCCAGGACGTGCCCAGTCAGCGCGAAGGCGTGCTGCTCGTCATCGGCACCGACGTTGGGCCCGGCGAGGAAGTGCCGGCCGATCGGCTCGTCACCATCGAGGTGGATGGCGAGACGAAACACTATCGCCGTCTCAAGGAAGGGGACCGCGTACAAGCCGGGCAGGTGCTGGCCCGGCTCGATGATCGCCTGGCCCGCAAGGACGCCGAGATGAAGGCCTGCAAGCTGGCCGCCAGCAAGTGCGACCTGGAGGCCATCGAGAAGACCCGCGACGAGGCACAGATGAAGCTGCAGCGCACCTTCAAGGCGAGCACGGCCGTCACCGCCGAGGAAGTGGGGGCGGCCCGCCTGATGGTGGAGCGCTTCAAGGCCGAGGCGGGCAGCAAGCAGGAAGGGGTCAAGCTGGCCGACTTCGAATCCAGGCAAGCCGCCATCGTTGTCGACCAGCATCGCATCCGCGCCGCCATCTCGGGCAAGATCAAGACCATCTACAAGCGCCGCGGCGAGGCCGTCCGCCAGCTCGAACCCGTCTTCCAGATCCATGACCTGTCGAAACTGCGCATCGAAGGAGTGGCTGCCGTCGAACATCTGGATCGACTACGGCAGGCCGATGAGCTGCGCGTGATCGTCGAGCCGAGTCACTCGAGCAGCCCGGAACGCACGCTTGTGGGCCACCTGCAAGAAGTGAACGCGGTCGCCGTCAGCGGCGACTCGAAGCTCATCCTCTCGGCGAGCGAGGACGGCAGCCTGCGTATCTGGGAGCGAGGCAACCGACACGAGCAACGCATCCTCTGGCACGATTCGCCCGTGCGTGCCCTGGCTTGCACGCCGCAGGGGGCCAGGCGCAGCCTCTGCGTGACGGGCAGCTCCGACGGCAAGGTCCGCCTCTGGAACCTCGACGCCCAGGGGGACAAGCCCGAGCTGGTCTGCGCGCAGCAACACAAGGGAAGCGTCACCGCGCTGGCTTTCAGCCCGGAGGGCAACTGGTTCGCCAGCGCCGGCGAGGATCGCGAGATTCACCTGTTCGATGCGGCTACCGGCGAGTTGAAGTATCGCTTGCCTGCCGGCCATCGCGCGGCGATCACCTCAATCCAGTTCACGCCGCAGGCCCGGCTGGTCTCGACGGGCCGCGATCACACGCTGCGTGTGTGGCAACTCGGCGAAGAAGCAGCCAAGCTGTCAGACACCATCGACCGGCGTTCGGGCTACGTGCAACAGCCTGGCGTCAGCCCGGATGGCCGCACCGTCCTGCTCGATCAGGGCAAGGTGCTTCGTCTGCTCACGCTCGACGAGCGCCGCACGGAAGGGATCCTGGCCAACCCGGCCGAGGGCTCGCACTTCACGACCTTCGCGGCCTTCTCGCCCGACGGCCGACTGATCCTGACCGCAGGCTCCGCCGAGGGCAGGCTGCAACTCTGGCGGGCACCGTCTCCTGCCTCGCGGCCCTATGTGCTGCGTCAGTTCGTATCGAATGATGTCTCGCCGGCCACGAGCGTGGCCTTTGCCCCCGATGGCAGTTTCGCGGTCACCGGTACCAAGGATCGGCACGTGCAGGTGTGGCCGCTGCCCACCGCACAGGAGATCGAGGAGCAGGTGACGGCCCGGGTCAGCCTGATCGAGGGCTCGGTCGAATCGAGTGCCCGCCAGATCCGTTTCTGGGCCGAGGTCGACAATACCGACGGCAAGCTCGTCCCGGGAACCAGCGTCACCTTGGCCATCTACCCGAGGTAAGCGTGGCCCCGGACGTTGCCAGCTTCGATCTCGCACGCCGCAAGCTCCTGCGCCTCAGGCTGCGCCATGACCTCGTCATCAGCAAGCAGGCCTACGACAGCGCTACCTTTTACGTGGTCAAGGACCCCGTCAGCCTGCAGTACTTCCGCTTCGACGAGTACGACCACTTCCTCCTTGAGCGCATGGACGGCAACCACACGCTGGAAGACATCCAGAAGCTCTTCGAGGAGAAGTTCCGGCCCCGCCGCTTGCGGCTGGAAGATCTCGAAGGGCTCGGGCAGCGTCTCCTGCAAGCCGGGCTGGTCTACAACGACTATCCGCAGGCCGGGCAGCAGCTCTGGGAACGCCGCAAGAAACGCCGCGGCCGCGAGATCCTGCAGAAGCTGACCAACATCCTCTACATCCAGTTCCCGCTCTTCGATCCCGATCCGTTGCTCGGACGGCTCTTGCCCGGGCTGCGCTGGATGTTCACGCGCTGGTTCTTTTTCGCCAGCGTCGCATTCATGCTGTACGCGCTCCTGTTCGTCGGCATGCACTGGAACGCGATCTACAACAGGCTGCCCTCGTATCAGGAGTTCTTCAGCTTCAAGTACTTCATCCAGCTCTGGATCGCGCTGGGGCTGGTGAAGATCATCCACGAGTTCGGCCACGGGCTGACCTGCAAGGCCATGGGGGGCGAGTGCCACGACATGGGCGGCCTGCTCATGTGCCTGTCGCCGTGCCTCTACATGAACGTGTCCGACGCCTGGACCATGCCCGACAAGTGGAAGCGCATCCTGGTCGGCGTGGCCGGCATCTACGTGGAATTGATGATCGCGGGCATCGCCACCTTCCTGTGGTGGAACACGCCGGGCTGGCCCATGGTCAACAACCTGGCCCTCAGCCTGATGATCGTCTGCTCGCTCAACACGGTGCTGTTCAACGGCAACCCGCTGCTGCGCTTCGACGGCTACTACGTGCTGGCCGACTGGCTGGAGATCCCCAACCTGCGCGAGCGGGCCAACAGCTACCTGAAACGTGTGGTGCAGAAGCACTGCCTGGGCATGGAGGTGCCGCCCGAGCCGACCATGTCGCTGCGCCGCCGCGTGCTCTTCGTGGTCTATGCCATTGCCAGCTATCTCTACGGCTGGATCATCACCTTCAGCGTGCTGTACTTCATGTCGCAGTGGCTGAAGCCGTACAAGCTGGGCGTGGTAAGTGCCATGCTGGCTGCGTATGCGGCCCTGTCGATGGTCGGCTGGCCGCTCTGGAACCTCATCAAGGGCCTGCGGCAACGCGGGAAACTGCCAACCATGAAGCCGAAACGCGTCTCGATCAGCCTGGCCGCGCTGGCCTTCGTGGTCGCGCTCTTCTTCCTGCTGCCCTTGCCCGTGAGCCGGGTGCGGCAGACGGCGCTCGTGCAGATCCGGCCCGAGGCACAGCAGAAGGTGTTCGTGCCGTTGCCCGGCATTCTCACCAAGCTGCACGTGCGCGACGGGCAGTTCGTCGAGCAGGGTGACATCCTCGCCGAATTCACCAACCACGAGCTGGAAACGCAGCTCGAAGAAGCCCGCACCCAGCACACGCTCCGCCTGGTGCGGCTCGATGCCCTGAGCAGGCAATGGAACGCCACCAATGACGCACAGCAGCGTGAGCAACTCGAATCCGCCATCGCCGAAGCGGACGGTGAGCGCAAGTTCTATGCGGGCCAGGTCGACCAGAGTCAAAAGCAGATCGAGATGCTCGTCGTCCACGCGCCGCGCGCCGGCATCGTGCTTGCCCCGCCCCGACGCGAAGAAGTCGGCAAGCTCTGGGAAAAAGAAGAAGGCACGCCCCTCTGTTCCATCGGTGACCCGACCAAGCTGCGCGTGCTGGTGCCGGTGATTCCTGCCGACCAGCGCATCCTCAAGGAGGATCTGGAAGAGCACAACATTCCCGTGACGATCCGTGTACAGGGCTGGGCGGAGCGGACCTGGCCGGGCAAGATCGCCGAGCTGCCCGAGAGCGAGGCCCAGGATGTTCCGGTCGGCCTGACCACGCGTGGCGGCGGCCCGCTCGCCGTCAAGCCGGGCAGCAAGCCCAACGCCTACGTGCCGCAGGATCAGCATTTCCTGGTGGCGATCGATGTGCTCGATGCGGAGCAAGCAGGCATCTGCCCGGGCAGCCTGGCGCAGGTGAAGATCCACTGCCGCTATCGCAGCTGTGCCTGGTGGGTGTGGCGCGAGATCTCGCTGACTTTCGACCTGGGCCTGATCTGATGGCAATCGATTCGACCATGCTGATGCACGAGCCCGCCGCCGCCGCGCGGCCGCAGGGCAACAACCGGCTAGGCCTGCGCTCGTGGAATCGGATCAAGGCCCTGGTCGGGCTGCCCGCGCAGCGTCGGCTGGCCCGGGCCGCCCTGCACATCGACGCCATCCGCCATCACGAAGGCGAACTATCGAAGCTAGACGATGCCGACCTGCTCAAGTTCGGGCAACGTCTGCGTGGCCGCGCCCGCGGCGGCGAGCCGCTCGATCGGCTCCTGCCCGAGGTCTTCGGGGCTGTCTGCGTCGGCGTCACTCGGCATCTCGGCTTCCGCCTCTTCGACGTGCAGCTCGCGGCCGGCTTCGTCATGCACCAGGGGGCCATTGCCGAGCTGGCCACCGGCGAGGGCAAGACGGTCACGGCGATCTTGCCCGCCGCCCTCAACGCACTGGTCGGCAAGGGCGTGCACGTCACCACCGTCA
>JBFWSD010000618.1:0-5009 GCA_050248575.1 Gemmataceae bacterium | reverse complement strand
GGCTGACGATCAGAAGAACATCCAGGGTACCTGGATCGTGGTCTCCACCGAGCGTAGCGGCCGCAAGCTCGACAATCTCACCAACCATCAGCTCACCTTCGAGGGCAACAAGTTCAACGTCAAGGACGACAAGGGCAAGGAGCTCTTCTCGGGCACATTCGCGCTGGACGCCGGCAAGAAACCGCCCCAGATCGACATGAAGATCGGCACGGCGGGCGACACGGACAAGGAAGTGATCGGCAAGGTCTCGGAGGGGCTCTATCAGCTGGATGGCGACCAGCTGACCTGGTGCAGCCTCCCGCCCGGGAAGGGGCGGCCCGCGGAATTCGCCACCAAGCAAGACAACGAGAACATGCTGATGATGCTCAAGCGCAAGAAATAGACAGGCTCAGAAGTCGGCGGCGTAGGGGGGCAAGGGCCGCGGATCGTCCACCTCGATCTTGTCGGGCGGGATCCACACGACCTGCCCGTCTTTCCAGGCGGGGACGGGATTGCCAAGCTGCTTGTGCTTCCACAGGGCGATCTGCGCCCCTCGGCGCAGCGCGTCAACGATTGGCGTGCCTTGCTTGAACAACTCGCGAATGCGGTGGTTGTCGTCGCTCATTGATTCCACTCGCAAGTCTCAGCTCAGCAGTTCTTCCACCACGTGGCCGTGTACGTCGGTGAGGCGGAAGTAGCGGCCCTGGAATTTGAAGGTCAGCTTGGTGTGATCGATGCCCAGGCAGTGCAGCACGGTGGCGTGCAGGTCGTGCACGTGGACCGGGTCCTTGGTGATGTTGTAGCAGTAGTCGTCGGTCTCGCCGTGGGAGATGCCGGGCTTGATGCCGCCGCCCGCCAGCCACATCGTGAAGCAGCGCGGGTGATGATCGCGGCCGTAGTTGTCTGCGGTCAACGTGCCCTGGCAATACACGGTGCGGCCAAACTCGCCGCCCCAGATGACCAGCGTGTCGTCGAGCAGCCCGCGCTGTTCAAGATCCAGGATGAGGGCCGCCGACGCCTGGTCGGTGTCGCGACACTGCCCGACGATCTGCTTGGGCAGGTTGGTATGCTGGTCCCAGCCGCGATGGAAGAGCTGCACGAAGCGGACGCCGCGCTCGATCAGCCGCCGGGCCAGGAGACAGTTCGAGGCGTAGGTGCCCGGCTTCTTCGCTTCTGGGCCGTACAGGTTGAAGACGCTCTCCGGTTCCTTGGAAACGTCCATCAACTCGGGCACCGAGGTCTGCATGCGGAAGGCCATCTCATACTGGGCGATGCGCGTGGCAATCTCCGGGTCGCCGTTCTCGGCCAGCTTGATCTCATTCAGCTTCGCGAGGTCATCGAGGAAGCGACGCCGGGCGTCGCGATCGAGGCCGGGCGGGTTGGACAGATACAGCACGGGATCGCCGGTCGAGCGAAACTTCATCCCCTGATAACGCGAAGGGAGAAAGCCGCTGCCCCACAGACGGTCGTAGAGGGGCTGCCCGCCGGGCAAGCCCGTGCCCTGCGAGATCATCACCACGAAGGCGGGCAGATCCTGGTTCTCGCTGCCCAGCCCGTAGGCGAGCCAGGCGCCGATCGAGGGCCGCCCGGCTAGCTGGGCCCCCGTCTGAAAGAAAGTGACCGCCGGATCGTGGTTGATGGCCTCGGTATAGAGCGACTTGATGAAGCAGAGCTTGTCGGCCACGCGCGCGGTGTGGGGCAACAATTCGCTGACCCACGCACCCGACTTGCCGTGCTGGGCGAACTTGAACTTGCTGGGTGCGACCGGGAACTTCTCCTGCGTGGCGGTCATGCCGGTGAGGCGTTGTCCTTTGCGGATGGAGTCGGGCAGGTCGCTGCCCCGCAGGTCCTTGAGGCGCGGCTTGTAATCGAACAGTTCCATCTGCGAGGGCGCGCCGGACTGGAACAGGTAGATGACGCGCTTGGCCTTGGGGGTGAAGTTGGGGAAGCCATCCAGTCCCAGCCCTTCGCTGGCGCGACGGGCCAGCCCGTCGTCGCTGCGGGCTTCATTGTTGAGCAACGAGGCCAGGGCAGCCACGCCAAGGCCGGCCTGGCCGAAGAAGTGGCGTCGGGTCATCAGGTCGAGGTGATCGAATAGTGGTCGCATGGCTCCCCCTTCGCGGATCAACTCCGTCGATTGTAGCCTGTGTTGCGCGGGCAGCATAGGGCCAGCTCAATACTTCCCCCACACCTGGAGGTGGTTGCCTTCAGGATCGCGGAAGCCGAAGCAGCCCAGGCCCTCTTCGTTGGGGGGATCGAGCCGACCGACGCGGACCTTCTTGATTTTCAGTTCTGCGTGCGTTGCCGCGACGCTTGCCACGTGGAAGACGACCTTGGTTCGGCCCTCGTTCGGCTTGCTGGCGCTGTGCAGGCACAGCTTGCATTGCCCGGTGTCGAAGCGGTAGAACCTGTGTGCCGGAAAGGGCTGCGGGTCATCGGGCTCGAGTCCAAGCACGTCGCGATAAAATCCGATGGCTGCCTTCATGTCCTTGATGAACAGGATGATGCTGCCGATTTCCATGATAGCTCCTCCTCAATGCGGTGCTCACTTGGAGCACGAGTTTCATCCAGGAGGTACGAATCGCAAAGATTTTTCTTGGCAAAGCGTCTGGCTGCGGGCCGAGTTCCGCATGGAGGCTGGTTCCTGGCCCTGATAAACTAGGGCGATGAGCAACCGTCCGCAGCAACATGG
This sequence comes from Gemmataceae bacterium, assembly GCA_050248575.1. Classification (GTDB taxonomy): domain Bacteria; phylum Planctomycetota; class Planctomycetia; order Gemmatales; family Gemmataceae; genus JBFWSD01. Next base: position 2,338 of record JBFWSD010000618.1, on the reverse strand, counting down.
CTTCGAGCGCACGGTGTGTGGCTGTGAATTCTGCCGCGCTCCTTGCCGGCACATACCGGGCAGCCTGGATGTGAGCGATCTGGAGCGGTTGTGTCCGCCCGGCCGGGACATCTTCGCCTGGGCGGAAGAGCACCTGGTGGCACTCGTGGACAAGTCCTGCCCGACGCTGGTGCCGGCGCGGGGCGTGAATGGCCATTGCCACTGGCTGTTCCAGGACCTGTGCGTGGTGCACGAGAACGCACCCTTCGGTTGCTCGTTCTTCGATTCGCACATGAGCGACGAGGAGGCGAAGATACGGGCCGACGCCACCATGCAGGCCCGCCGCGACGACGCGCAGGCCAATGGCCTCTACTATCGCGTCTGGATGCACTTGCAGGCCAGGGGCCGTGTCGGCCGTTCCGGCGACCGCGACGGGCTGGCCGACGACGTCCGCAAGCTGCAACGCACGATCAACAAGAACATGCGGAGAAGTGGCGATCAGTCAGAATAAGCGATCAGCCAGAATAAGCGATCAGCAATCAGCGATCAGCCAGAATGATGGCAGCGCCCTGGCGAGCGGGGGGCGTGAGCCCCCTGAACCAGTATCCTGACGGTAGGCGCCAATACTCTACACCGAACGTGAGATGACTGCTGATAGCTGATAGCGCTTCCCCATGCACAACTTCAAGCTAACGCTTGCCTACGATGGGACCGACTTTACCGGCTGGCAGACGCAGCCCGGTTTTCGAACGGTGCAGGAAACGCTCGAGCAGGCCATCGCCAAGCTCACGAGCGAAGAAGTGCGCGTCAACGCCAGTGGCCGCACCGATTCGGGAGTCCATGCCCTCGGGCAGGTTGTGAACTTCCACAGTAACACGGCCATCGAAGCGGGCAAGCTCGTCCAGGCCATCAACGCTCATCTGCCCGAGGACATGATCGTGAGCGCAGCCGAGCGAGTCCCCGTTGACTTCGATGCCAATCGCGATGCGGTGCGCAAGCTCTATCGTTATGTCATTCATGATGGCCCGGTGCCCGATCTGTTCCTGCGTCGTTATTCCTATCATACGCGGCGGAAGCTCGATGCCGAGGCGATGCGGCAGGCGGCCCACTGCCTGGTCGGGCAGCACGATTTTCACAGCTTCGAGACGGAGTGGCCCAACCGGGCTTCCAGCGTGCGGACCATCACGCACCTCGGCCTGTCGCGCTTCGGCGACTGGATCTGGCTCGACGTGGAGGCGGACGGGTTTCTGTACAATATGGTGCGGGCCATCGCCGGCACGCTCATCAACGTGGGGCGGGGCTACTGGCCCATCGAGCAGGTGGCCGCGATCCTGCAAGCCGAGGATCGCCGCGAAGCTGGCCCCACTGCGCCCGCGCAAGGGCTGTTCCTCATGCGCGTGACCTACGAATAGAGACGAGATGAAGTATCCCGATCAACTGGAGATCAAGCCACTGGCCGGGCCGCCCGTGGCCAGCGTGCGCGTGCCGGGCTCGAAGAGCATCACCAATCGGGCCCTGGTGCTGGCGGCCTTGACCAGCAAGGGATTTGCAACGGCCCTGCGCGGGGCCTTGCGCAGTGAAGACACGGAAGTCATGGTCGAGGCGTTGCGTGCCCTCGGTTTTCGCGTGTTGACCGAGTGGCCCGAGAACGCCGTCTTCGTCAGCTCGGGGCAAGAAGAGCCCACCATTCCGGCACGCGGGGCCGACCTGTACGTGGCCAACTCCGGAACGACGATGCGCTTCCTCACCGCGCTGGTTGCGCTGGGGCAGGGCCGCTTCCGCCTCGATGGTGTGCCGCGCATGCGCGAGCGGCCCATCGGGCACCTGCTCGATGCTTTGCAGGCGCTGGGTGTTGATGTGCAGAGCGAGGCGAACAATGGCTGCCCGCCCGTGGTGGTACAGGGCGATGGCATCGCGGGGGGCGACGTGACCATCCGCGCCGACATCAGCAGCCAGTTCCTGAGCGGGCTGCTCATGGCTGCCCCTTGTGCACGGGGCGACGTCACGATTCGGCTGGACGGGCCATTGGTGTCGTGGCCCTACATCTTCATGACCATCCGCATGATGGCCGCCTTTCGCTTGCAAGTGGAGGAGCGGATCACGCCAGCAGAGAGTGTGAAGGAAGAACTCGCCGCGAGCGCACTGCTGACGGGCAACAGGCAGGAATGGGGAGAGTTGATTCAGAAGTTGCCCCAGGGTCTGTCGTTCTTCATTCGCGGCCGGCAATACCGTTCCGTGGAAGACTTCGAGGGCCAGCTCGAGAAGCGGGCCGTTCGCGATTTCGATCCGCGCCATCACGTCTGGCTGCGCGACTACTGGATCGAGCCCGATGCCTCGGCTGCCAGCTATTTCTTCGCCG
>JBFWSD010000617.1:0-5041 GCA_050248575.1 Gemmataceae bacterium | reverse complement strand
CTTGCTGGAATAGGTCAGCCAGTCGGGCAAGCCGCTCCTGATCATCGCCGAGGACGTGGAGAGCGAAGCGCTGGCCATGCTGGTGGTCAATCGGCTCCGCAACATCCTCAGCGTGTGCGCCGTGAAGGCGCCGGGCTTCGGGGATCGCCGCAAGGCCATGATGGGCGACATCGCCATCCTCACCGGCGGCCAGTTCATCAGCGAAGACCTGGGCATCAAGCTCGAGAACGTCACGCTCGACCAGCTGGGCAACGCCAAGACGATCCGCGTCGAGAAGGAAAGCTGCACCATCATCAGTGGCGCGGGCAAGAAGGCCGACATCCAGAAGCGCATCGAGCAGATCCGCGCCCAGATGGAGCAGACCGAGAGCGAGTACGACAAGGAGAAGTTCAGCGAGCGGCTCGCCAAGATGACGGGCGGCGTGGCCATCATCAAGGTCGGCGCGGCCACCGAAGCCGACATGAAGCAAAAGAAGGGCCGCGTCGAGGACGCCCTGCACGCCACGCGGGCGGCGGTGGCCGAGGGCATTCTGCCCGGCGGCGGAGTGGCCTGCATCCGCGCCATCGAGGCCGTGGAAAAGGAAGCCAAGAAGCTCGACGGCGATGAGAAGCTCGGCGCGGAAATCGTGGCCCGTGCCCTCGAGAAGCCGATCCGCACGATCGCCGAGAACTCGGGCAGCGACGGCGCGGTGATTGCCGACGAGGTCAAGCAGCAGGGCAAGAAGAATGCTGCCATCGGCTACGACGCCAACACCGGCGATTACGTCGACATGTACAAGCAAGGCATCGTCGACCCGGCCAAGGTGACGCGTTCGGCCCTGCAGAACGCGTCGAGCATCGCCGGGCTGATGCTCACCACTGAAGTGATGGTGACGCGCATCGACGAGGACGAGCCGAAGAACAAGGTGGTCGGCGCCATTCGCTGAGCCGGCCCGGGCGCGGACAAGGTGACAGGGCGACCGCCCGCCGGGGTTGGCCTGTCACCTTTTGCCGTTTAGTGGTTCAATGGGGTGGCAGCAGTTCAAGGTTGGGCGTTCGCAGCTGTCCAGCATCGAACACTCGGCCTCGAACACCTTCCCCGCAAGCTTGACGGTTCCACAGCATGAGCAGGAGCGCGATGGCTGGTAAACGGGACTACTACGAGGTCCTCGGCGTGCGCCGCGAAGCGGACGACGAGGAGATCAAGCGTGCCTACCGTAAGCTGGCCATGCAGTTTCATCCCGACCGCAACGTCGGCGACAAGGAAGCGGAGGAACGCTTCAAGGAAGCGTCCGAGGCCTACGAGGTGCTGCGCGATCCGAACAAGAGGCAGACCTACGACCGCTACGGCCATGTCGGTCTCGAAGGGATGGGGGCGCCGCATTTCAACGACGTGCAGTCGATCTTCGACATGTTTGGCGACATGTTCGGGGACCTGTTCGGCATGGGGGGCGGCGGGCGGCGGCGCAGCGGGGGCGGTCCGCAACGCGGCGCCGATCTACAAGTCATGGTCGACATCGACCTGGCCGACGCTTATCACGGCATCACGCGCACCATCACCATCCCGCGCCAGGAACTGTGCACCGATTGCTCGGGCAACGGTTGCAAACCGGGTTCGCGGCCGACGGCCTGCACACGCTGCGGCGGCCGCGGAGTCGTGGTGCAGAGCCAGGGCTTCTTCCGCGTACAGCAAACCTGCCGCACCTGTGGCGGGCGGGGCAACATCATCACCGATCCCTGCGCGAAGTGTCATGGCAGCGGCCGGGTCACCAGCGAACGGACGCTGGAGGTGAATGTGCCCGGCGGCGTCGACACGGGCACGCGCATCCGTCTGGCCGGCGAAGGGGAAGCGGGCGACGCCGGCGCGCCGCGCGGCGATCTGTACTGCGTCCTCCGCATCCGCGAGCACAACATCTTCGAGCGCGACGGGCAGCATCTCATCTGCCGCGTGCCGATCACGTTCAGCCTGGCGGCCCTGGGGGGCGAGATCGAGATCCCCACGCTCGAGGGCCCGCATATCCATCAGCTCAAGGCCGGCATCCAGTCGGGCGAAGTGATCCAGGTGCGCGGCAAGGGCATGCCCAGCCTGCGCGGCGGCCGCAACGGCGATTTGCTGGTGCAACTCATCGTCGAGACACCCAAGCACCTGACCAAGCGGCAGGAAGAGCTGTTCCGCGAGCTGGCCGAGATCGACCAGAGCCATGTGTCGCCCGAGCGCAAGAGCTTCCTCGACAAGCTGCGCGATTTCTTCGCTGGCCCAAGCGAAAAACGCGAGGGCAAGGAAGCCAAACCGGACTGAACAGAGAATCCCGCCGGCGCTCCGCCCGCGAGCGTGGCTGAGGAGGTGGACCCATGATCGATCCCAACACCCAGCACGACGAGGCCGCCGCGGCTCCTGTCGACGGGGCAAACGGCGCCAACCCGGGGGACGGCGCGGCTGGCGAGACCCTGGAAAGCGTGCGCGGGCAGCGCGACGATTATCTCGACCTGCTCCAGCGCACCCGCGCCGAGTTCGAGAACTACCAGAAACGCAACCAGCGTGAGCGCGAACAAGAGCGTCGCTACGCCCACTCGGCCTTCGCGCTCGATTTGCTGCCCGTGCTCGACAATCTCGAGCGGGCCCTGGCAGCGGCCACGCAGGCCGACGACAAGTCCAACGTCGTCGAAGGAGTTTCCATCACGCTGGCCCAGGTCGGCGACATGCTGCGGCGGCACGGCATCACGCCGATCGAGGCAAAGGGGCAGCCCTTCGATCCCAACTTGCATCATGCCGTGATGAAGCAGCCCGCCCAGGATGTGCCGCCGAATACCGTGGTTCAGGTACTGGAAAAGGGCTACATGATTCACGACCGCGTGTTACGGCCCGCGACGGTCATCGTGGCCGTCAACGAGTAAAGGAACGATCCATGCCGACTTACGACTACGTTTGCGACGCCTGCGATCACAAGTTCGAAGAGTTCCAGTCAATGCTGGACAAGCCGCTCAAGAAATGCCCGAAGTGCCGCAAGCAGAAGCTGCGCAGGCTGTTCGGTTCAGGGGCCGCCGTCATTTTCAAGGGGGGCGGCTTCTACCAGACCGACTACCGGAGCGAATCGTACAATGCTTCAGCCAAGGCGGATCAGGATTCGGCCAGTGCGGCCAGTTCCAAGGAATCGGCTGCCAGCAATAGCCCAGCCCCTACAACCGATACTTCCACCCCTGGTTCCGGGTCAAACAGCAAGCCCGCAGCGCCGAAATCTTCCAAGTCCAAAGACTGACTTTCCGATGATTAGGGTACGTTGCCCGATCTGCGATCAAGAGATGCACGGGCAGTCGGCGGCAGAATGGCCCGACTTTCCGTTCTGCAGCCCGCGTTGCCGGCTCATCGATCTCGGTCGCTGGCTGGGCGAGAAGTACCGCCTGCCCGCACAGAGCCCGGAGGAACATCCGGACATCCTCGACGAGGATGACCCCTAAGCACGGCCGACCCTTGGCCGTTCCCTATAGATAAAAGAGGCGTGGTGACAAGCCACGCCTCTTTTGTTTTGCGCGCTGGCCCGGCGCTGCGGCAACGGGCAATCCCATCATCCGGCCACCATTCGGAGAATCTGCGATGAGCAATGCCACGAAGTGGAGCATCGGCCTCGTTTACGTGACCGCCGCGCTGCTGGCTTTCGGGCTGGCCAATGCCCAGCTACGAAGTGATGAACTGCCCGAGTATCTGAAGCTGGTGACCTCTCCGGCACAGGCCAAGCCGCCCGATCCGAGCGAGGTGGCCGCAGAAAACGTTCTGGCCCTCAACAAGGCGATGATGCCCATCTACAGCAACGGGCTGAAGGAATTCCAGAAGAACATTCTTGCGCAGCGGCCTGTCATTATCGCACTATTCACCGGGGCCGGCGGCGAGATGACGCTGTACCTGCCCGGTAAGGAGCCGATCACCGCCGAGTCTCCGCCCATTGCCTATCAGTTCGCCAAGTCATGCGGACACAGTGCCATGGCCATGTATCCGCTCACGGTGCCTTACCTGAACAGCCCGCAGGACAAGTCGTGGCTGGGGCCGATGCGCGGCTTCCTGGCCCAGAACCAGAAGGCCCTGGCCACCCTCAAGGACCTCAAGATTGGCGACAAGGACCGCCGCACGCTAGGAGCGATCATCGCGGGCAACATTGCCTTCATGCAAACGGCCCTCAAGAACGAACGGGTCACGCTGGACGAACTCGAGGCCTTCACCAAGAAGTTCAAGCCGCTTGCCGAGGAGGCCATCTGGATCGCCGCCAACGCCCAGGTGTCGCACTGGATGAAAGTGCTCGATGGCTGGAAGAAGATGGTCGGCAAGGACTGGGACAACCTGCTGGCGGCCACCAACACCATCTATGTCACGCGGCAGAACAACATCCTTTTCAGCATCCTCGTGCAGTACATGGGCCGCGAGGCCATTCATCGCCGCCTGCTTCTGTTCGAGACGACCGACTTCTTCACCACCAAGGAAGACATGCTCAGCCTGCTGACGCGGATCGTGGCCGATCGCTCGCTGGGCCAGATCTACTTCAACGACTATTACTTGATGGACTACGAACTGCTGGGCAGCGGCGCACGCCGGGCCATCCAGGAACAATGCCAGGCGCGCGGCATGAAGCCGATCCTGCCGACAATGTCTCCGTTCAATTCGACGGAATGGCCCTGGCGCACCGATCCCAGGAGCGGCACCGGGCCGGCAACTCTCGAGGAAGTGAAGTAATGAACAAACCCCGCGGATCGAGGTGATCCGCGGGGTTTTCGTGGTTCGGAAGCTTACTTCTTCGGCGGCGTTTCGGGCAGCACGCCGGGCGGGGCCATGGTCTGCATGACCTGCCCGTTCTTGCCGTTGAAGATCTTGACCAGGCCATCCTCGCCGCCCACGGCAATCAGATCGCCGTCGTCCGAGCAACTCACCGCATAGAGGAAGTCCTTGGAGACATTGAAGGTCCGCTGCGCACCGCCATTGTCGACGTTGAACATCTTGGCGGTGCCGTCGCCCGAGCAGGTGATGATGCTGGGGGTCTTGCCCACGAACACCATGCGGGTGATCTGCTTGGGGTGCG
>JBFWSD010000616.1:0-5050 GCA_050248575.1 Gemmataceae bacterium | reverse complement strand
GTTCTGAGCTCAAGAGACCCACATGAACCAAGCATCATTCAATCAGCATGCAGAGAACCTTCAAGGTCTGCAGCAAAGGTTTGACGCCGTAGTCATGTTGACCTGGTCCAACTGGAAGACCGAGCCGCGCAGCAATCGCTACCACTATGCGCGCCGTTTTGCGGAATCGCTGCCCGTACTGTTTGTGCAACCGGATTGCCTGAAAGACCAGCACTGGTTCGAAGCGACCGAAATCCCGAACGTGACCCTCCTCCATATTCCCGCAGAGTACATTTCGCCAACGGCGCGGCAGTCTCAGGTGACCAGGATCGCCAGTGCACTCAAGGAAAAGCAGATCCTCAGGCCACTGCTTTGGATCTACAACTCCGACCTGATCGATGCGGTCCACGGCATCTACTCGCCACTGAAAGTCTATCACGCTACCGAAGACTATCTGGATGACGAGGCCGTGGTCTTCAGCGACGACTTCAACGCGCGTCTGCGCTCGGTGCTGGACTGCGCCGACCTGGTGATCACCGTATCGGAAGAGCTTGCCGACACTTACCGTTGCCTCGGTAACGTCAAGGGGCCGCTGATTCCCGTCACGAATGGCTGTGACTACGCGTCCCTCGCGAAACGGCCAGGTGAAGACGAGCCCGCCAGGGAGAAGGTCGTACTGTATCAGGGCGGCATCAATTACCGGCTCAACTTCGATCTGCTCATCGAGGTCGCGCTGCGCATGCCGGATTGGACCTTTCAATTCTGCGGCCTGGCACGCTTCAACCCGAACATTCCCGTGGATCGAGAATGCCAGCAGCGCTGGGAGGAGTTGTGCTCGCTCCCGAATGTCCAGTTCCTTGGTTTTCTGGATCCGGAGCAAGTCCGCTCGTTGATGCATCGCGCGTCGGTGGGGATCATACCGTTCGTCAATACCAACACGCTGGTCAATCGCTCATTTCCACTCAAGGCATTCGAATACGTGGCGTGCGGCCTTCCCGTAGTAACGGTGCCCATTGCCGCGCTGGAGAAGTGGTCCGAGCTGTTCTGCTTCGCTCACGATGCGAACGAATTCGTCGAGGGTATACGCGGCGCCGCGTGTACGCGGGACGATGCGGCGGCCAGGGAATTGCGGGAGAAGCATGCCCGGGCAAGCAGTTACGACAGCAAGTTTCAGCAGGTTTGCGACGCCATCATGCGGACAGACAAGCGTCCCAGTTCGGGCCGCTACAACTTGGTTTTCTTGTGCAATCCCTCGGTTGCCAGCGGCCTCGGCACGCGGCAGGAAATCGAAGCTTTCGAGGACTGCACGGGCCATGAAATCGTTCAGCTCGACCCAGCGACGCTGAACGCCGGGCAGATTCAGCTGAACTTGTTCGATGGCATGGTGATCGACTCGAGCATCGACCTGAGAGACGATGCCACCGTCCTACGGCTTGCCGAACAGCTCAGCGCCTATCGAGGGCTCAAGGTCGCCTTCGTACGAAACGGCCATGACAATCCGAAGAAGGTAGCGGAGCGACTGGAGCAGCTGGGGATTCACGTGGTCTACGCTCAGTCGGTTGAGTGGCTGGAGCGCTATCGCTCCTGTTTCCCGAAACTAGCATATGTGGAGTTTGTTGCTTGGGAAATGTCGGCCCGGTGCCGCCCGCGCTACTTGCCATTCAAGCCATCGAAAAACTCGAAGCGGAAGTACGTTCTGAGTTGTGTGCGAAATGACATGGAGTCCTGGTACGCCACGCTTGTGCACGAACGGATGGCGCTGCAGCCAACGCTCGAGGAAGCGTGCCAGGTTAGCCGCATCCTGGCCATGGTCAGGCTGACTGCTCCGCCCGCGAATGCTGCGGAAGCCAAGAACATCTTTCGCGACAGTGTGGGCGTGCTGTGTACCGATGAGGCCTTCAAGGTTGCCGATCCCGAAGGGCTGATTCGCGAAATGAAGGATCCGCTCAAAGTAGTTTGGCGAGAGCAAACGAATGTTGGAGCGCGTGCGGAGCCCGGTGCGGGCGCCAAGGTATCGGGGGAACTCTCGATGCTGATGCTCGAAGCCATGTTGCAAGGTTGCGTGCTCGTGCTGTTCGAAGGGGAGTATGCCGGACTGAAGCCGGATGTTCACTATATCTCTCTGAAGCGCGATTTGAGCAATTTCCGCGAAGTGGCAGCGCTCCTGCAGTCCAAGGTGACCGTCGAAGAATATGTGTCGCGCGCACATGCAGAAATCGTCGAGCCCATGCTGGCTCAGTTTGAAACCAATGCCAGGGAACTTGACAAGAGGCTTCGTTCTCTCGTTGGCAAGCCCAGCGGCAGAAGACCCATGTGGAGGCTGGTTGGCTTTGCAAGCAACGATAGCACCAATGCAGATTCATGGAGGCCTGGGCGGCGCGAAGTGTTGATGCGGGCACCCTTCTTTCCGGACGGCAAGGAAAGCGCTCGTGGCCGCTTGGTGTCGAAGTGCGAAAACCTGGCGAGACGCGCGTGGTTTGCACTTCCTTACAGAGTTCGTGAGTACTTGAAGCCGGCAGTCAAGTTCCCTCTGACGGTTTGTCATCGATTCAACACGGGCTTTTCAGTTGTTCTTCGGAAGGGGAATTCCCTCCTGGCCCGGTTGGAGTCGGCCGCTTCGCCGAGCGCTCCGAGATGATTCCGGCGAGTGACCGTCGAACAGCGGGACGAACCGAGATGTGCGCGAACGCACTCGGCACGTTGCCGTTCAGGCGTGGAGCAAGGCGGGCTAGCATGTCTCCTTGAAGATGCCACGGAAGCGGAGAGCCAATAGGGCAGGGGACGACCTGCCCCCTCAGGAAGAAGGAGAGGCAAGATGTGTGGGCTGGCTGGCGCGTTTCATCTGCGCAAACAAGGCATCCGCGATCTGGAAACCCAGCTGCGCGTCATGAATGAGTTGCTGCAGCATCGTGGCCCCGACGGGGCCGGCCAGTGGCAGCATCACGGCGGCTTCGTCGGCGTGGCCCATCGTCGGCTCAGCATCATTGACATTGCCGCCGGGGCCCAGCCCATGACGGACGGCAGCGGCAACTGGGTCGTCTTCAATGGCGAGATCTACAACTACCTCGAGCTCCGCGACGAGATCGGCGTCGATCGCTTTGCCACCAACTCCGATACCGAGACGATCCTGCATGCCTACCGGAAGTGGGGCGAGAACTGCGTGGACCGGTTCCGGGGCATGTTCGCATTTGCTCTCTGGGATGAACAGCAACAGAAGCTCTTCTGCGCCCGCGACCGTTTCGGCATCAAGCCATTCTATTACACACGCATCGGGGACGTGGTTTACTTTGCCAGTGAAGTGAAGGCGCTCTTGCCCTTTGTGCCGCGCATCGAGACCGACCTGGACGGGCTGCGCGACTACCTCACGCTGCAACTCTGCTTGCAAGGCAAGACACTCTTCAAGGGCGTCCAGGAACTGCTGCCGGGCCATGTGCTGACGGCAACGCACGGCACCTTGCAAACACGCCGCTACTGGCAAGTTTATTATCACCTCGACTGGGACCACACGGAGAAGTACTTCGAGGAACGGCTGAGCGAGTTGCTTACCGATTCGGTCGCTTTCCACAAGCGCAGCGACGTGCCGATTGGCGGCTACATCAGCGGCGGCCTCGATTCCAGCATCGTGGCCTGCCTGGCCACTCACGATCAGAGTGGCCAGTTCGAAGGTTTCACCGGCAAGTTCGACGTCAGCGACAAGTACGACGAGAGCCCCTATGCACGCGAAGTGGCCCGTTTTCGCCAATTCCCGTTGCATGAGATCAACATCACGTTTCGGGACTTCATCGACAACATCGAGAAAGTCATCTATCACCTGGACTACCCGGTGGCCGGCCCGGGCTCGTTTCCGCAATTCATGGTGTCGCGGCTGGCCAAGACGCGCCGCAAGGTGGTCCTGGGCGGGCAAGGCGGCGACGAGATCTTCGGCGGCTACGTGCGCTACCTCATCGCCTACTTCGAGCAGTGCATCAAGGCAGCCATCGACGGCACCATGCACAACGGCAACTTTGTCGTCACCTATGAATCGATCATTCCCAACCTGGTCACACTGCGTCAGTACAAGCCAATGCTGCAAGAATTCTGGCGCGACGGCCTCTTTGACAACATCGATCGCCGCTACTTCCGGCTTATCAATCGCGCCCCGTCCTTGGGCAGCGAGGTCAACTGGGACGTGTTCGACAAGAAGTACGACGTGTTCGACACGTTCCGGCAAGTGTTCCTGGCCGACAACGTCGGCAAGGAATCGTACTTCGACAGCATGACGCACTTCGATTTCAAGACGTTGCTGCCTGCTCTGTTGCAGGTCGAGGACCGCGTGAGCATGGCTCACGGCGTCGAGTCGCGTGTGCCGTTCCTGGATCATCCGCTCGTGGAGTTTGCGGCGACGATGCCGGCCAACGTGAAGTTCAACAATGGGGCGATGAAGCACGTGTTGCGGAACGCCACGCGGTCGCACTTGCCGCCGGCCATCCTGCAGCGCAAGGACAAGATGGGCTTCCCGGTGCCCTTGACCGAGTGGATTCGCAAGGAGGCCCGGGAATTCGTGAACGACATTCTGTCGACCAAGAAAGCCCTGACCCGAGACGTGATCGACAACCGCCAGGTGGCGGCGCAACTGGCCAGCGAAGCGCAATTCAGCCGCAAGGTCTGGGGGCTCCTGTCGCTGGAAATCTGGCAACAACAGTTTCACGATCGGGAGTATCAGTACAAGCAAATGCTCACGGCGGCGCCGCAGGCCCGGGCAGCTTGAGCGAACTGCGGCGAATCGAATCGGACTGGCAAAAAACAGCCCGCTTGGGTATACGTCTAACCGCGACGGAGCGCTTGCCCCCGTCCCATTCAAGGAGGAGTTCAAGAATGAAAGTGCTCATCACGGGCGGAGCCGGATTCGTGGGCTCGCATCTGGCCGACCGGTTGCTGGCGCGCGGCGATCACGTGCTGGTCATGGACAACTATTCCACCGGCCGCCGCGAAAACAACGAGAAACATCCCAACCTGACCATCGTGGAAGGCACCATCGCGGACGCCGGGCTGGTCACCAAGACGTTCACGTCGTTCGGGCCGGACGTGGTCA
>JBFWSD010000615.1:0-5063 GCA_050248575.1 Gemmataceae bacterium | reverse complement strand
TGTCTTGATGTCGTTGTAGGTGTGGTCGATGGTGTGCGGTCCGGCCTGGCGATGATAGCGGCCCCCCTGGATCACGTGCCAGAGGTGCGGGATCACGCAAGCAGTGGCAAAGGCCTGCCCGTGATCGTCGAAATCGAGGCCCCACTGGTTGCTGCCCCCTTCCGCGAACAGCTCGAACTTCTTTTTGAGCGGGTGATAGCGGAACCAGGCGGCGTTGAAGCGGACGCGTTCATCGGGCTTGCTGCCCGGCTTGCCCACCAGGGCCTGGGTGAACACGCCATGGCAGCCGTACAGCCAGCCATCGGGCCCCCAGATGAAACTGTTCAGCGTCTCGTGGCGGTCATTGATGCCGAAGCCCTCGAGCAGCACCTCGGGCGGGCCATCGGGCTTGTCGTCGCCATCGCGATCGGGGATGAACAGCAAGTTGGGCGGCGAGCCAACAAACACACCGCCGAAGCCGACCTCGATCCCGGACGGGAAGAACAGCTTGTCGATGAAGACCTTCTTCTTGTCGAAGGTTCCATCGCCGTTGGTGTCTTCGAGGATGGAGATACGGCCGAGCGGATCGCTGAGGTGGCTGCCGCGCGTCTGGTAGTTGAGGTTCTCGTTGATCCAGAGTCGGCCCCGATCGTCGATGCAGAACGACATGGGCTGCACCACGTCGGGCTCGTGGGCACAGAGCGTGACGCTGAAGCCCTCGGGCACCACAAACTTCTTGACGGCGTCTGGAGCGGGCACCGGCTTCTGCGCCGGCAGCGTCAGCAAGCACACGGGCAGGATCACTACTGGACCGAGCCAGCGCGCGGAGAGGCAGGAAGAGAACATCGATAGCACCTCGCACAGCGGAAGGATGTTACTCGACTATTCTTGGGAGGGCTGGAAAAGCGGTCAAGGACAAACCGCGAGATGGGGCGCCACAACGAAACAGCCCGCGACCACGCGCGGGCTGTTTCGTCCATTTCATCCTGGCAAACTCAGGCAAGCTCAGGCGCCGTAGCCGCCATCGAATCCGAAGCGCTTGCCGCCACCACCGAAGCCACCTCGAAAGTTTCCACCACCGAAGCCACCACGGAAATTGCCACCACCGAAGCCACCACCGAAGTTGCCGCCGAAGTTGCCACCGAAGCCGCCGCCGTAATTGCCACCGAAGCCGCCGCCGTAATTGCCACCGAAATTGCCACCGAAGTTGCCGCCTTGCTGGCCACCAAAGCTGCCGATAATGGTGCCCATCCCCTGGAAACCGCCACCGAAATTACCGCCCGCACCGGCGAACTGCTGCTGCTGCAATCCTTGCGCGATCCCGGGCCGACTCCAGAACACGAAGCCGCCGGGCTGTTGCTGGCGATAGTCGGTGAGGAACGGGTTTCCGCCACCGCCGAAGCCGGCAAAACCGCCACCACCGCCGCCGAAGTTTCCGCCGCCGCCAAAGCCGCCGCCGCCGCCAAAGCCACCGTTGAAGCCGCCGCCGCCAAAGCCACCGTTGAAGCCGCCGCCGCCAAAGCCGCCATTGAAGCCGCCGCCGCCAAAGCCACCGTTGAAGCCGCCGCCGCCAAAGCCGCCGTTGAAGCCGCCATTGAAGCCGCCGCCGCCAAAGCCACCGTTAAAGCCGCCGTTAAAGTTGCCGCCGCCGCCGCCGAAGCCGTTGAAGTTTCCGCCACCGCCGAAGCCGTTGAAGTTTCCGCCACCACCGAAGTTTCCGCCACCGCCGCCAAAGTTACCGCCGAAGTTGCCCCCGACATTGCCATTCTGGTTGCCCTGCTGCCCGTTGAAACCGCCAATGGCCAGCAATGGCTGCGGATTGGGCGGGAAGGGCACGCCAAAATTAGGCGGCAGGTTGGGCCGAGGCGGCAACACGATTCGCAAGGCCGGATTGGGCGCTTGCGTCTTCGCCGTCGGCACTCCCCAGAGCAAGCACACAAGAGGCAAGATGGATGCGATGACCAGACGATGCCGATGCGCAAATCTCATGACGGTCTCCTCTACTGCAACCATCTCTCCCCAATGATGATTGACAGTGCTGTTGCAGTCCAAGTGAGACAACCGCATCAATCTTCCAGCCGCGCAGAGGAAGTGTCAAACGAGGAGAGATGAATAATCGGCAAGGTGGGAGAATTTCCCCATCTGAAATCGGCGCAATTCATCCGCCGAACAGCAGGCGGGCCGTGCGATCAATGTTCGCGCCGCCGCCACAGACTGTAGGCGTAGCTGTAATCCGCATCGACGCTGGCGGGTACTTCCTCGACCAGTTCGTATTCGTCGATCCAGGCTGGCGTGCCTACGCCCTGCGCGAGGATGAACCAGCGCGCCCGCAGCATCTCGTCGCGTTCATTGCGAAGGAAGTAGGCCTCGTACCAGGGATTGCGGCCCTGAAAGCAGTGCCAGAAGCGGCCCGTGATGTTGACCCGTTCGCCGGGCGCGATCACCTCGGCAAGGCGACGACAAACCGCATCAGGGCGTTCCTGTTCGGGCAGAGTGAATGCCGCCTTGACGTAGGCTGCCGGACGCTGCCAGGCAAAAACAAGACAAAGCGCAAGTAGCCCGAGTCCGAAAGCGGCCGCCAGCGGCTCGCCGCGCAGGTAACGAACCAGCGCCGGCGCGAAGCAGGGCAACAGCAGGATCTGCACCGTGCCCAGGTAGGGGTAGGCGATGGGCCGTAACACCGCGACCACGACGATGCCGAAGAGCCCCGCGAAGTAGAGACTGAATGCTACCGGTTCGATGTGCCGCCAGCCCGCGTGTACGAGGGCCAGCGGAAAGAGCACCAGCGTCAAGAACAGGATGGGCAGCTGCGGCTTGTTGTAAAGGAGCATGTTGCCGAACTGGGCCAGGTTCTTGCTCAGCTCGGGCGCGCCTTGATTGCGGCCTATGTGTCGCATCAGCCCGAAGAACTGGTCATCGATGATGCCGGGATAGTGCAACTCCATGGTGCCCACCCAGCAGGCCACGAGCGCCATGGACAGAATCGCCGTGACGCCCAGGTGAACCAGTGCACGTCGCCAGCCGTTGGCGCGCCGGGGGCATGAGCCCCCGGAGGCATCCGTAACGCCAAGTTCGGCGAGTGTCCGCAGGGCCACCATGACTCCGCCTAGGAGCCCAACCCACGGGCTGGTCAAGGCAGTCAGGCCGAGCAAGAGCCCGCTGCTCAACGCACGCCCCAGGCCTGGTGCGAAATGCAATGCCACCAGCAATTCGAGCCAGAGCCACAACAGGGCCGTTTCCTCCTGGCGATCGAAGTAGGCCAGGTTCGCCACCTGGATGAGACCCAGCCCGAGCACAAGCACACCGCGGCGGAAAGGTGACACATCGTTCGCGCCGCGGAGGAGTTGCCAGCTCACCGTCAGCACGGCCAGCGCGTTGAGTAGATGAATCGTGAATGTGAACGCCAGCGAACTGTACAGCGAGAAGCCGAAGAGGAGATACCAGCCCGCTTGCAAGAACTGGTAGATGGGGGGATAGCAGGCGAACACCGTTTCGATGCGCGGCACCAGGCCGATGGTGCTGGGAATGGCCATGCGGCCCGCTTGCACAAGCTCGGCTGCCGCGCTCCGGTAGAACGAATCGTCTGAAGTCGGGCAAGGATAACCGGCATAGGTGAGCCCGCCCGCCAGCGGAACGGCAATCCCGAGCAGCATCGCATAGAGGGCTAGGGGCGGGCGCAGCGGTACACTCTTCGCTTCCGTGGCATGTTCGCTTGCCGGACTCGACTCCACCAGGCACCTCCCAGGGAAATGCTGGCACATTTTCGGTTGATGTCAAGAACGCCGAGCTTGGCTCTGTAGACCTTCTCACCACAACTGGCTATTCTGCAAGAGAGCCCTCCACGCATTCGATGAGCGACATACCGTGCCGAAGCCGAAAGACGACCAGCAGCTTCCTTTCCTGGACACGTTCGCGAAAACTGCCGAACTGGGCAGCTTCACGGCCGCCGGGGCCGCGCTGGGCATGACGCAGGCCGCCGTCAGTCAGCGCATCCAGGCGCTCGAAAAGACGCTGTCGGTGGCCCTTTTCGAGCGCAAGGGGGGCCGCATCGTGCTCAGCGAGGCGGGCCAGCAACTCTATCCCTTTGCTCAGCGTATCCTGGCCCTGCATGCCGAAGCCATCGACGCCATTGCAGGCAAGAAGACGCCGGTCTCGGGGGAGCTGTCACTGGCCGCCAGTTCGATCCCGGGGGAACACTTGCTGCCCGGCATTCTCAAGAAGTTTCAGGAGCAGTTCCCGCGCATTCGCGTGCGCGGCACGGTGCTGGATAGTGAGGCGGCCCTCGACCTGGTGGCCAGCGGCAAGTCGCATCTTGGCCTGGTCGGCCGCAAGGACAACCGGACGGACCTCGAGTTCCGCCCGTTCGCCAGGGACGAGATGGTACTGGTGGTGCCGGGCGATCATCCGTGGCAGCGCCGCCGCGAGATCTCGCTGGAAGAGCTGGCCAAGCAGCCCTTGGTCATTCGCGAACCGGGCTCGGGTTCGCGCTGGTGTCTGGAACAGGCTCTGGCGGCTCACGATTATCGGCTGGGCGATTTGCACGTGGCCCTCGAGCTGGGATCGAACGAGGCGATCAAGGAAGCGGTCCATGCCGGGCTGGGTGTGGCCGTCCTGTCGACGCTGGCCGTGCAGAAGGAGATGCACAACAGCCACCTGCGCGGCTTGAAGATCAAGGACCTGGCCCTCGAACGGACGATGTACATCGTCAAGACGAAGAAGCAAGCGTTGCCACCGGCAGCGGGCGTGTTTGTCCGTTTTTTGGAAAGCACGACCTCAGCATAAGCACATCTTATCGGCCCTCCTCAACGTATTAGCACATTGGTAGATGGCTCGATGAAGGGCCAGGGCTACCATACGTCTACGACTGCAGGTGGCCGGCTCACGTCCACCCAAAAGAGTAGGTACTGTACCCACCCCCTAATCCACAGGAGGACGAGCATGAGAGGCTACGTTGCTCCGCTCTTGCTGGTCGGCGGCCTGGCCGTGGCACTCACGGCAGCCCGCGCTGACGAGATCAAGAGCGACTGCAAGCTCGGCGGCGCCTTCAACGTCAAGGCGTTCACCGGCGACAACAAGGGCAAGAC
>JBFWSD010000614.1:0-5068 GCA_050248575.1 Gemmataceae bacterium | reverse complement strand
CGGAGATCGTGGGAGAAGCTCACGCCAGCGCCGATGCGGGCACGCTCGAACGGCTGGCGCAAACCACGCTGCCCACCGGGTCCAGGCCCAGTGTGTGCGCACGGCCGGCCTGCACCGAGGAAGTGCAAGCCATCATGCTCCTGGCCCGCCGCCACGGGCTGCACGTCTACCCGATCAGCAAGGGCAAGTACTGGGGCTACGGCGACGCCTGTGCCCCACGCGCGGGCTGCCTGCTCATCGACCTGGGCCGCATGAATCGCATCCTCGAAGTCAACACGCGGCTGGCCTATGCCGTCGTCGAACCGGGCGTCACGCAGCGGCAGCTCTTCGACTACCTCGAAGAACGACGCATCCCCTTGTGGATGGACGCGACCGGCGCGGGACCCGACGCCAGCGTGCTGGGCAACATCCTCGAACGCGGCGTCGGGCTCAGCCCGCACAGCGATCGCTTCGCCCATAGCTGCGGCCTCGAAGTGGTGCTCCCCGACGGGCAGCTCGTTCGCACCGGCATGGCCGCCTTCGAAGGCTCGAAGACCGAGAACCTGGCCCGGTGGGGCTGCGGCCCGGCTCTCGACGGGCTCTTCACGCAAGCCAACCTGGGCATCGTCACCCGCCTGACCTTCTGGCTGATGCCGCGGCCCGAAGAATTCTGCGCCTTCTTTCTCCGCCTGCGCCGCGACGAGAGCATCGTCCCCGTCATCGATGTGCTGCGCCAGCTCAGGCTGCAAGGCACCACCACCTGCTCGGTCCATTGCTTCAACGGGCTGCGCATCCTGGGCAGCAGCACGCGCTACCCTTACGACCAGCACGACGGCACGCAGCCCCTCGAGCTCGAATCCCCACAGCTGGTCGAAGCACTCATGAAGAAACATCAGGTGCCCACCTGGATGGTGAGCGGCTCGCTCACGGGCACGCGCGAAGAGGTGGCCGCGAAGCGCAAGATTGTCCGCCGCGCCTTCGCCCGGCTGGCGGACGCCCAGCTCACCTTCGTTGACCGGCGGCGGCTGAGCCTGATCGGCTGGCTGCGGCGACACTTGCCCCGCTGGCGCTTCCTCGACGGGCTGCGCACCCAGCTCGACCGCGTCTTCCTTTGGGTCAACTTCTTGCAAGGGCGGACCGATCACGGCACGCTCAAGGGCTCGCACTGGCGGGCCCGCGGGCAGGCCGGCCCCGATCAGGATCCGCGTGCCAGCGGCTCCGGGCTGATCTGGATCTGCCCGCTCCTGCCCATGACCAGCGAGGCCACCGCCGCGGTGCAGGAAATCGGCCGCCGCCATTTCCATGCCGCCGGCTTCGAGTACCAGGTTACCCTGTCGCAGGTGAGCGACCGCGCCCTGTGTGCGGTCATGAGCCTTCACTTCGAGCGCACGAGTGCCGAGGAAACCCGCCGCGCCGCCGCCTGCCACGATGCGCTCACACAGGAACTGGTCGCCGCGGGCTACATCCCTTATCGCGGCGCGCCGCAGACGGTGAAGCATCTCCACGATGCCGCTCCCGCCTACTGGGAAACCTGCCGCCGCTTGAAAGAAGCCCTCGATCCCGCTCTTCTCCTCGCCCCGGGCCGCTACATCCCCGAATGAAGCAGACGGTTGAACCTAGACCTTGCCTGCGGCCCAGCGGGCCAGCTCGCCCCGGTTGATCTTCGAGTTGTGGCGGATGTCCACCGGAAAGCCAGGGTGAAACAGGACGGCAGTGATTCTTGCCGTCTGCGGATTACTGCGCGCCAGGCTTAGGAGCTCCTCGGCCAGCTTCTTGCCGGCGGCCGGCGTCAGGCCGGGCTCCGCTTCCACGCAGAGCACAGGTTGTTGCTGCCCGCGCGGGCCCAGGCCCACCAGCGCGGAACGATGCACCTGCGGATGGACATCGAAGATGCCTTCGCACGGCGTGGTGAAGAGCGTACCGGACGACGTGATGACCCGTTCGGATTTGCGGCCACAGAACCAGACGCGGCCCGCTTCGTCGAAGTAGCCCGCGTCGCCGGTGCGATGGTAGATGACGCCGTCGTCGGCCGCGATCTTGTGCAGGGCCGTCATCTCCGGGCGGCGGTAATATTCGGGCGACACCACCGGCCCGCGCACGACGATCTCACCGATCTCTCCTTGCGGCACGAGCAGCTCGTCCGACCACGCGGGGATCGGTTCATCGCTGATGCGGATGATGTGGAGCCCGATCGGCTCGACGGGCCGCCCCACGCAAGTGCCGGCCCCTTGTGCGCTGAGGGCACGCGTCTCCTGAAGAATCGCGGCGCTGCCGATCGAGCACATCGGCAACGCTTCGGTGGCCCCGTACGGCGTGAACACTTCCACGCCCGGCGCAAGCAGCTTGCTGAATGTCTCCAGCACGCTCACGGGCACCGGCGCGCCGGCCGAGATCACTCGCCTCAGGCTGGGCAGCCGCACGCCTTGCTCCGCGGCGAAGCGGCCCACGCGCCGCAAGAGGGCCGGCGAGCCGAACAGGTTGGTGCACTGAAACTCCTCGATGGCCTCGAGGATGCGGCGCGGGTTCACGTGGGCGGGCCGCGTCGGATCCATGTCGGGCACCACCGCACTCATCCCCAGCGCCGGCGCGAACAGGGCAAACAGCGGAAACGTGGTCAGGTCGACCTCGCCCGGCTCGATCGCATACGTGCGGCGCAGCATCTCCACCTGCGCGGCAAACATGCCGTGCGTGTACACGGCCCCCTTGGGCACGCCCGTGCTGCCGCTCGTGAACAGGATGCCCGCCAGCTCGGCGGCGGCGGTCTCGGCGGGCGGAAATTCCTGCTTCCTGGTTGTCTTGGCCCGCAAGGAAGCCAGGCTGTGGCCCCCCCAGCCCCAGCGGCGGCCGACCGTGACCAGCACGCGCAGCGACAGACGCGCCCAGCCGAACAGCCAGCGCGCCACGTGTGCCTTCGGAATGCCGATGAACGCCGTCGGCTCGGCCTCGGCCAGGCATTGCCCGAGATTGCGGATGCCCATGCCGGGATCGACGAACACGGGCACCGCGCCGATCTTGAAGAGGGCGAAGGTGAGCGAGAAGAAATCGAGCCCGGGCTTGACCATGAGCACCGTGCGCGTGCCCCGCCCGATGCCAAGTCCGCTCAGGGCCTGCGCCACCAGGCTGCTGTCCTCCTCGAGCTGGCGATAGCTGAGCTGGTGATAGCGGGGCCGATCCTGGCGGTCGCGGCCCGCCGGCGCGATCACGCCGGGCCGATCGGGCTGACTGCCCGCCTGCCGGGGCAAGTGCGCCGCCACGTTGAAGGATCCGCCCATGCGCGGTACGCCCGAGGGGTTCGAGGAGGAAAGATTTGCCGTTGTTGTACTTGCGCATACGCGGACTTCAACCGCACCCGTGGCCGCCCGCTTGCTCGGGAAGCGGATTCAGTCTACCAAGCGGGCCAGGACTGCGTTCGGCTACCCAGCGGGCCAGGACTGCGTTCGGGCTAGACCATTCAACACAGCCCTTCAACCGTTTCGGGGCAACGAAATAGTGAAACATTTCTAGCTTCAGATTTGGCAAGAATTGCGTAGGGGCCACAACCCGAGGAGGGCAACTTCCTCGGCCCGGCGCTGATCCGTTTCAGCGCTGTCGTGCCCGTCTTCTGGCAGCATGAGAAGCAGCGGCAGAACGACCAGCAAGAGACAGATTTTTCCAGAATTCGGGAATCGAGCCTCCAACAGGCCCAAATCCTTACAGCGTTAATTCCGAAAAGAATGCGATCAGAATTCCGACCGGGACACCTAGACACGCATACTGTCGACCCATTTATTGGGTATACCAGCAAAATGATCCCTAAGGCGGCTTACGACGTGTTCTGGGTCCCAAACAGCGGCACACTCAAGTTGTGCACATTCGTCGCGCGTTGCTGGACGTTCGTCACCGGTGCTGTCTCGATAAATGGCCAGGGCTCCGGTGATTGGATCTTTTTTGAAGAACAAGGGTTCAACTCCCAATTCTGCTGTGAGAGGGGCGGTTCCAAGCACAGGCCAACTTCCGTCGGTAATCGGATGGTTCATCACGAAAATTACGAAGGCCACTGGGGAAGAGACGATCTTCTCAAGTGGCGGATGCAGTTCACATTGGAAATCATAAAAAGCGATCAAGGGCTCTCGCAACACTCTGCCATACCCATTCATGCCATCGTTAAGCGGTATCGCGATGACATCGCCAACTCGACGGCGGAGCTTCTTTGTCAACATTGCCTATCCTCCGCATCCAAGAGATCCAAACTCCTTAGTTGCCTCTCTGAGATATATCTTAATCTTCTTGTTTCTTAACGAGACGGGACGGTTTACATTTCCTGACGTTCCCCCTTGTTTCTTTGCACCTCCGTAGAAATCTGTTAGCTGTTGTTCTCGTCCGCGGATTGGTGCTCTTCTCGTGGAAGTCTTGTCTAGCCTTTGTGGGCCCAGCCGAATTACTTGCCCAAAACTGAGCAGTAATCGTTTCCTCTATTCGCTGCCTCCAGTCAGCGGGTGCGATCCGCCGGAGGAGCATCCGCACGATAGGTGTTGGGGGCATGTGCATTCGCTTTCTTACTCTTCTTTCGCAGGTGCAAGCAAAATCGTTCTCAGATAAGTCAGATACTTCGGATCTTCCCGCTCAAAAATCTCCTCACCCGCTCCCATGTAAGCCCGAGTGAGATTGTCACCAGCCCCCTTCAAGTTTCCAGCCTCAAACTGAAGTTGGCCGATCCTTAGATGAATATATGGGTTCCCTAACCCGTTCGGACCTTGCACGGCTCGGAGAAACAAATTGAGGGCTTTTTCAAAGTTTCGCTGCCTAAAAAACACCTCTCCTGTGGAAGCCAAAATCCACGTTGAGGCTTCCCAGTTTGCCTTGTCGTCAGGAATCAGTTCCCAAGCCTCCTTGTACTTTTGGAGAGCGGCAGCATCATCCCCCTTGTCCGCAAGCTGGTTACCTTCTTCCGACAGGAGCGTGATTTTGTCATGCACTTTTTTGGGTAAGGTCTTCGCCATGACGTTGTTCCTTAGAAGAGTTCGCCACCAATCGGTGGGAGATAAGTTTCCCCAAGTTGGGCACCCAGCGAACGATTGATGCTGTGGGCCCAGCCGAATTACTTGCCCAA
>JBFWSD010000613.1:0-5071 GCA_050248575.1 Gemmataceae bacterium | reverse complement strand
CTGGAAGGTCGAGGCGCCTGGCGGCATTCTCAAGGCAATCAAGTTCGTCTACGGCGACCTGCAAACCACCAGCGAAGAAGGCCAGCGGGCCGAGCAAGAACTCAAGGCGCTCAGCCGCGTCAAGACCGTCCGGCATCCCTACATCCTCTCCCTCGAACGCTACGACATCAAAGACGGGCAGCTCATGATCGTCATGGAGCTGGCCGACAAGAACCTGTGGGACCGCTATCGCGAAGCCCGCGCCCAGGGCACCCCCGGCATCCCGCGCGACGAGCTGATGGACTACATGGAAGAATCGGCGGAAGCGCTCGACCTGATGAACATCCAGTACCAGCTCCAGCATCTCGACATCAAGCCGCAGAATATCTTCCTGGTCTACAACCACGTCAAGGTGGCCGATTTCGGGTTGGTCAAGGACCTGGAAGGAATGGTCGCGTCGGTGACGGGTGGCGTGACGCCGGTGTACGCGGCCCCCGAGACTTTCGACGGCATGGTGACGCGCTTCTGCGATCAGTACAGCCTGGCGATCGTCTATCAAGAACTGCTCACCGGGCAGCGGCCCTTCGTGGGGACCAACATCCACCAGCTGGTGATGCAGCATGTTTCCGGGAAGCCGAACCTGGAGCCGCTGCCACGCCACGATCGAGACATCATTGCCCGTTCGCTGTCGAAGAATCCGGACGACCGTTTCCCGAGTTGCGGCGACATGGTGCGTGCTCTGCGCAACGCGGGCCTGACCACCACGCCGCCGCCGGTATCGATGCCGGCCGCGCCGACGATGATGGACGTGGCGCTGCCCGGGGACACGGCGGAAGTGGCCGCGCCGATCGCGGTGCCGCTCAGCACCGCCCACGAAGCCATCGTGGAAACGCCGCGCAATCAGCATGTGCACGACTATACGCCGCCAGCGCCGGTCGAGGCACCCAAGCCCGAACCGCCGCCGGAGGAAACGGGTGAGGGCGAACTTTTTCCCACGCTGGTCATCGGACTGGGCGCCGGCGGCCTGAACGTGCTGACCCAGTTCCGCCAGGTGCTCAAGGATCGTTTCGGTTCGGTGGATGCCCTGTCCCACCTGCGCATGATCGGGATCGACACCGATCCGGAATCGGTGCAGCGTTCCACGGTGCATAGCGGGAGCGACAGCCTCATCCTGTCGCCCAGCGACGTGCTGGCGGCCAAGCTGAACCGCCCGCTGCACTATCAGAAGTCGCGCGACGGGCGGCCGCGCATCGAGCAGTGGTTCAACACCAACATGCTCTACCGCATTCCGCGCAACCTGACCACGGAAGGGCTGCGTGCCCTGGGCCGCCTCGCCTTCATCGACAACTACCGGCTGATCGCCCAGCGCATGCAATCCGATCTGGAAGCGTGCGTGGCGCCGGAAAACTTGCAGAAGACCATCAAGCAAACAGGATTGAAGCTGCGCAGCAACCAGCCGCGCGTTTATGTGGTGTGCAGCCTGGCGGGAGGCACGGGCGGCGGCATGTTCATCGACGTTGCCTATGCGGCCCGGCACCTGCTCCGCAAGATGGGCTACACCAAGACGGATGTGGTCGGCCTCTTCTTGCTGCCCAGCTTCGACAAGGATGCCCTCCAGAAATCCGGTGCCGCCAAGGTGATGGTCAACGTCTACACCGCGCTGACCGAACTGAATCACTTCTCGTCGTCGGACGTGGCGTTCTCGGCGAAGTTCGACGATCGGGAAGGGCTGGTCACCGATCCCGCGCCCCCCTTCCTGCGTGCCTTCCTGCTGCAGTCCCCCATTGGCGACGAGAAACAGCAGGCGCGGATGAGCGAAGAGGCCGCCGACTATCTGTTCCGTGACATGCTCACTCCGCTGGGCCGCGCCGTGGACGACTGCCGTGGCGCCTTGCCCGCGAGCGGCAATCCGCCCAACTCGCTGGCCTGCCAGACTTTTGGCATGGTCCGTTTCCGCTGGCCGCGCCGCGCCTGGCTGCAAGACGTGTCACGCCGTTTCTGTCGCAACTGGGTCAAGGAGTGGATGTCGAGCGATGCCTCGTCCATCCAGGACTCGATCAAGCGCTGGGTCAACAAGGAATGGACCGAGAAGGAGCTTGGCTCCGAGCAACAAATCTTGAGGCTGCAGCAGGCCTGCGAGAAGGCGCTGGGCCGATCCCCCGATACAGTCTTCGCCGAGATCAACAAGCCCATGCAGAAGCGGGGCTGGTTCGGCACCAAGTTCACCGCGGAAGAGGTGCGCACCGCCAAGGCCAGCATCGACAAGCTGCTCGGGCAGCCGACAGCATCCAGCGTGCTCTATCAGCCCGGACAGCTCGAGGAAACGCTGCGCAACGAAGCTGAAGAAGTCCTGCGCGATCTCTGGGAAAAGAAGGTGTTGCGCGGCACGGGCCGCCTCCTCGATCAGCCCGAGTTCAAACTCGCCGGCGCCGAAGAAGCCCTGCGCGGCTTCATTGGCCTCATCGACCAGGCTTTACAAGGCCATGAAGCACTCACGGTCGAGCTCACCGAGCTATCACTCAAGAACAACGAACGCTTGCGCGTGCTCCTCGAGAACGCCGACGGCATCATCGGCGGCGCGCGCGGCATGTCGCAATACCTGACCGAGCTTACCGACTTGCTCCGCGAGTATCCCAAGAATCGCTACCAGAGCATGATCCTCAAGCTCATCAACAACAACTACGTCAACGCGCGCAACCGGCTGCAAGACCAGCTTCGCGAGGTGGGCTACTGCCGCAAGCAGATGGACAACCTGCTGCACGAGTTCGACGACGTCGGCAGCCGCTCCGATGAAACCGCGCCCCTGGGCTATCACCTCTTGCCCGTTGGCTGCAAGTCCCTCTCCGACGCCATCAAGAATTTCCTTGGCAGCGTCACCGCCGAGGAAAAATCCGAGATCAACAAGCGGATCAGCAATGTCATCCGCACGCAGTTCCACGGGCTGAACAACCTGGCCAGTTCCACGGGCAACGTGCTGCGCAACCTGGCCCAGGCCATGCTCGAGGAGGCAGCGGCCTTCGCCGGCGGTTGCCTCACCGGCATCGACGTGGTCAACATGTACCTCAGTCGCTACCCGCAGGAGTCCGACGCCAAGAAATACCTGGCGCGGGCATTCGACGAGGCGGCCCCCGCCCTGCTCGGTCCCGGCGCGGGCAGCCGCAGCGAACTGTGCGTGCTGGCCTTGCCCAGCAGCGAGGCCGGCGAGCGCTTTCGCAAGCTGGCGGGCAGCGCCGTCCCCGACGCCGAATTCAAGTTCTGCGCCAGTCCGGAAGACATCGTCTTCTATCGCGAGGAAGCCAAGCTGCCCCTCGACAAGCTCGCCCATCTTGGACCGGCAGCCCAGGATGCTTACGACCAGTCGAACCAGGCCGCCGATTTCACCCCGCACACGCGTCTCGATATTCCTCAGTGGCGCTCCATCACGTCCCGCTGACGGACGACCAGCCATGGCCAACCTCTGGGATCGCTATCGCGAATGCACGGCGAAAGGGCTGCCCGGCATTCCGCGCGATGAGCTACTTGGCTATCTGGAAGAAGCGGCAGCTGCCCTCGATCGCTTGCAGTTCCAGCGCTTGCAGCACCTCGACATCAAGCCGGCCAACCTCCTCCTGGAGAAAGGCCGCGTGCGCATCGCCAACGAAGACCTGGTCACCGACCTGATCGGCATGGTCGGCACGGTGAGCACGGGAGCCACGCCCGCTTACGCCGCCCCCGAAACCTTCGAGGGCCGCATCACCCCCTACACGGATCAGTACAGCCTGGCGATCACGTACATGGAGTTGCTGACCGGGGCGCGGCCCTTCAAGGCGGGCAGCATCCAGGAGATCGTCACCCAGCGGCGCACCGGCCAGCCCGACCTGTCTCCCTTGCCCGATCTCGATCAGCGCGCCCTCGCGCGGGCCCTGGCCACCGATCCAGAACGCCGCTTCCCCACCTGTGCCGACCTGGTGCGTGCCCTGCGCACGCCGGGCAAGGGCTGACTGGCCTTGCGGGAAGCCCCGCCACGTTGCTATACCAGCTTGCATGGATTACCTGGTCGATCTCGACACCTTTCGCGGGCCGATGGATCTCCTTCTCTACCTCGTCAAACGCAACGAGGTGGACATCTACGACATCCCCATCGCCAAGGTGGCCGAACAGTTCCGCGACTACTTGCTCACCGTCAAGCTGCTCGACGTGGAGCGGGCCGGCGAATTCATCGTCATGGCGGCTACTTTGATGGAGATCAAGAGCCGCATGCTGCTGCCCCGTTCCGAGGAAGAGCAGGATGACGAGGAAGATCCGCGCCTGGAACTGGTGCGGCAGCTGATCGAATACAAGAAGTACAAGGACGCAGCGCTGGCCCTGGAAGAACGGGCCGAACAGCAGCTGACGCGGCTAGCGCGGCGGCCCGTCGAAGGGCTCACGGGCAAGGCAGCTGCCGAACAGCCCCTGGCCCCGGTCGAGCTGTGGGACCTGGTCAGCGCCTTCGGCCGGCTCATGCGCGAGACGCAGGCCTTGCAGCCCCGCCAGATCGTCGTCGACGAGACGCCGATCGAGACGCACATGGAGAACATCCTGGTCCAGCTCCAGGAGAAGCAGAAGCTGGAGTTCATCGAGCTGTTCACGCCCCCCTTTCATCGTGCCCGCCTGGTCGGGCTGTTCCTGGCCCTGCTCGAACTGATCAAGAGCCGCCGCATCAAGGCCGAGCAAGAGAACCCCTTCGGCATGATCTACCTGGTGCTGATGACCGCCGAGGAGGCCCGTGCCCTCGGACCGATGGCAGGAGACGGGCCGACGCCGGCCGTTGAGGCCGGAAGCGCGCCGAATGCCACCCAGGCAACCGAGGAGGGCAGCTCGTCATCGTGATTGCTCGACAGCGTTAGAGTGTTGCCTTAGAATCACGAAGAGACGGCGAAAGGAGCAACACCATGGATAAAGTCGACCTGATGCCTGCTCCTGAGTTGCCGGCCCTCCAACTCGCAATGTGGCGCGGGGAGCAGCGCGTCCTGAATGCTCCCGAGTTGCCAGCTGCACAGGACAAGTGGCGTAGAGAGCAGCATGCCTTTGTTCAGCAGTTGCCCGAACTTCTGAAGTCGTACCGCGATCAATA
>JBFWSD010000612.1:0-5071 GCA_050248575.1 Gemmataceae bacterium | reverse complement strand
GTCCTGTCGATCGCACTTCTCGCAGGCGTCCCTCTGTGGGCTGCGCCGCCGGTACGCAAGTTCGACGACCCCGGCGCTCCGCCGTTCAAGGTGCTGAAGAAGGGCGAGAACCCGCCACTCAACGAGAACGGCAACTGGGTGATCGGGCCGGAGTACGTGCCCGCCCCGGAACGCACGGTGGTCCAAGGGGTCCCGCAGGGCAAGATCCAGCAGTTCGAGATCGATTCGAAGGAGACCAAGCTCCTCAATCCCGGCATTGCCCGCAAGGAGTTCGGCAAGGTCGACCCGAACAACCCGAAGACGTTGATCGTCGAGACGCACAACATCGACTACAAGCGAAAGATCACGGTCTACATTCCCGCGCAGTACCAGCCGGGCAGCGAAGCGCCCTTCATGGTCGTGCATGACGGCCCGAAGGGGAATCCGAACATGGAACTGCCCCACATCCTCGACAACCTGATTGCCCAGAAACGTGTGCCGCCGCTGCTTCTCGTGATGATCGCCAACGGCGGCGGCGACGCCCAGGGGCACCAGCGCGGCAAGGAATACGACACGATGTCCGGCGTGTTCGCGGAATACATCGAAACCGAGGTGCTGCCCCGCGTGGAAAAGAATTGCGGGGTGAAGCTGACCAGGGATCCGGACGGCCGCGCGGTGATTGGCAACAGTTCGGGGGGCTCGGCAGCCCTCATCATGGCCTGGTTCCGCCCCGATCTCTATCATCGCGTGTTGACCACGTCGGGCACGTTCGTGAATCAGCAATGGCCCTTCGATCCCAAGTTCCCCGACGGCGCGTGGGGCTTTCACGAAACGCTCATTCCCAAGAATCCCAGGCAGCCCATCCGCATCTTCATTTCCGTCGGCGACCAGGACCTGCTCAACCCCAATGTCATGCGCGACAACATGCACGACTGGGTGGAAGCCAACCATCGCATGGCCAAGGTGCTGAAGGCCAAGGAGTACGAATACCAGTATCTTTTCTGTCGCGGCTCCGGCCACAGTGTCGGCAACGCCCGGGCACAGTTCTTCCCGCACGCCATCGAATGGGTCTGGAAAGGCTACGCCCCCAAGAAAAAATGACCGGCCCAGTAAACGTCCGCGGCTGAAGGCGGACCACGAGCGCGGATGGCCGCGAGTTTCCGGCCTTGCACGAGTCCGAGCGCATCCGCGCACGCAGTCCGCGTTCATCCGCGGGCGCTTCTGGATGAAAATCAGTTCCAGCGGAACCAGCGCAGGGCCAGGACAAACGTGATCACGCCCCAGGCCAGCAGGATCCCCAGGCGGGGCAGCTGCACCACGAGCGGTTCGCCTTCCAGCATCACCGAACGCAGCGCGTCGATGAGCGGAGTGAGGGGCAGCAACTTGATCGCGGGCTGCACCACGTCGGGAAAGCGCTCTGACGAGAAGAAAATCCCCGACAGCATCCACATCGGCAACATCACCAGGTTCATCAGCCCGGAGACCGTTTCCACCGTCTTGGCGCGGCTGGCCACCAGCAGCCCGACGCCCGAGAAGGTGAAGGCGCCCAGCAGGATCAGCACGATCACCACGAGCAGGCTGCCCCGCACCACCACGTCGAAGGCCAGCCAGGCAAACACCAGGAGGATCAAGACCTCGGGAATCATGAAGCAGAGCCGGCTGATCATGATCGCGGCCAGGAAATCGCGCCTCTTCATGGGTGTAGCCAGGAAACGCTTGAGCAGCTTGCGAATCCGCATGTCGACGATGACGAAGCCGACGCCCCAGAGGCCGCCCCCCATCAGGCTCATGCCGAGCAGGCCGGGCACCAGGAAGTCGATGTAGCGGCTGCCCGGCGCTTCCAGCTTCTCTTCGACTACTTCGATCTTGTCGGTGCGGCCCGCCGCTTGTTGCAGGGCGTTGTCCACCAGGTTCCGGGCCAGCACGCTTTCGCTGCGAGTCGGATAGAAAAGATAGCGATAGCGCGGCGTGCTTCCTTCAAGCGGCGTGACCACGACGCTGGTCTGTGCCGAGCGCCAGCGGCGCAGGGCCGTCTCTGCATCGTTCAATTCCACGTCGAACTTGTCGTGGCCCTTCAGGATGGCCACGAGCTGTTCGGCCCCCGGACCTTGCTGGACGTCAACGGCCACCTTCTCGACGGGCTGATTGCGAAAAGCGATGCCGAGGGCCACGGTCATCAGGATCGGAAAACCGTAAACCCAGAAGACCGCCTCGGGTTCGCGATAGAACTCGCGCAGCCTGGCGATGACCAGCTGCCCGAGGGGCGAATAACGCGGCGCGGGGGCTAGGTCATTCATGCGTGGCGGGCTCCTCATCGTCGCGCAGGTGTCGGCCGGTAAGCGACACGAAAACGTCTTCCAGGCTGGCGTGCCGCGTGCTCAGCCCGGCCAGCCCGCGGTTCGACTGTTGCAGGAAGCTCAGCAAGGCGGGCACGGCGCGGTGGGGCTGGTTCACCGTCAAGCGAAAGGCGCCGGCCTCGCTCTGGGCGGATTGCACCTCGGGCAACTTGCTCAGCTCATCAGTGCTGAGGCCGTCGACCTCTTGCAGTGTGAACTCGATGACATGAGCGCCGCCCAGTCTGGCAATCAGTTCGGCGGGGGAACCGAGCGCGATGACCTGGCCGTGATCGACGATGGCCACGCGGTCGCACAGGCGTTCGGCCTCGTCCATGTAATGTGTGGTGAGGAGGACGGTGCGGCCCTGCCCGCGCAGTTCGCGGATGATGTCCCAGAGCTGGCGGCGCGACTGTGGATCGAGGCCCGTGGTGGGCTCATCGAGCAAGAGGAGCTGCGGATCGCCGACGAGGGCACAGGCCACGGCCAGCCGTTGTTTCTGCCCGCCGGAGAGCTTGCCCACCCAGGCGCCCGCCTTTTCCGTGAGCGAGACGCGGGCCATCGCCTCTGCGAGCTCGAGCCCCTGGCGATAGAAGCTGCGGAACAGCGTCAGCGTCTCGCGCACCGAGAGTTTTTCGGAGAGCTTGGTTTCTTGCAAGGAGATGCCGATCTGCTGGCGGATGGCGTCGTCGTTCTCGCCCCAGCGCTGGCCGAGGACTTCGACCGTGCCGGAGGTGGGTTCGAGCAGGCCTTCGATGATCTCGATGGTGGTGGTCTTGCCCGCGCCGTTGGGGCCAAGCAGGCCAAAACACTCGCCCGCGGGCACCTCGAGATCCAGCCCGCGCACTGCCTCCACGGGTGGCTTGCCGTCATAGCGCTTGAACAGATTGGCGCAGCGAATCGCTTGAGTCATGGCTGCGCTATTATAGGCGGCGTCGAACAGCGGGCAGCGGCGATCACCCCGCCGACCTGGCCCCCACCCGTTCCAGGGCGATCTCCTTGACCTTCTTCAGGTCAAGCTTGCCCGTGCCCAGAATGGGGATTTCGGGCACCTGGTAAAAGTCGCGCTCGGCGGGCACCCACAGATTGGGCAACCCTTTCGTGTTGAGTTGCTTCCACAGGTTGTGCACGTCGGTGCCCGTGAGCGGCGTGTGCAGCACGATCAACCGTTCCCCCTTCTTCTCGTCGGGGACGGCGGTGACCACGAAATGGCGTTCGGCCGTTTCAAGGATGGTATGCAGCTCTTCCTCGATCTTCTGGTGGGGCACCATCTCGCCGCCGATCTTGCTGAAGCGCGACAGGCGGTCGGTCAGAAAGACGAAGCCGTCTTCATCGAAGCGGGCAATGTCCCCGGTGACATACCAGCCGTCGCGCAGGACGCGGCGGGTTTCTTCTTCGCGGCCCAGGTAGCCCCGCATGACGTTGGCGCCGTAGATGAGGAGCAGCCCTTGTTCCCCCTGGGGCAACGGCTCGAAGGTGTCCGGATCGACAATCTGGGCCGCCACACCCGGCACGGGCTGCCCGATCGAGCCAGGCCGATTGCCGATCTGCTTCGCGCCCCCTTCGATCCAGTCGGGCACGTTGGCCGCCGCCACCGGTGACAGTTCCGTGCAGCCATAACCTTCCAGCGGCATGACGCCAAACTTCTCGTCGAACTCTTCGGCCAGCGTACGGGGCAGCTTCTCCGCGCCGCACATCAACACACGCAACGTCTTGAACGTGTCCGGCTCGCAACGGCGCATCGAGAAACGCAGGAACGTGGGCGTGCTCAGATACAGCGTGCAGCCATATTGCTTGCACAGGTCGCCGATTTCCTTGCCCTGGCGCGGATCGGGATGGAAGATCGTCGAGGCCCCCACCTGCAGCGGCACCCACAGCGTGACCGTGAAGCCAAAGCTGTGGAAGAAGGGCAGGATGCCCAGGATACGATCGCTGGGCCGCGGATCGATCGCCTGGATGATCGACTCGGCGTTGGCCGAAACGTTCTTCTGCGTGAGCATGACCCCCTTGGGATCGCCGGTCGAGCCACTCGAGAAGATGACCGTGGCCAGCGAGTTAGGATCTTGCCGGTGCAGCCCGAGCCAGCGTTCGAGC
Source organism: Gemmataceae bacterium (assembly GCA_050248575.1). Classification (GTDB taxonomy): domain Bacteria; phylum Planctomycetota; class Planctomycetia; order Gemmatales; family Gemmataceae; genus JBFWSD01. The sequence goes on along the minus strand of JBFWSD010000612.1, from coordinate 665 downwards.
AGGAACACGGGCAATGTCAACACGGCCAGGAAGGTCCGCAGCCGCTGGGCCGTCGAGATTTCCTTGCGGAAATCTTCCAGGAAGACCAGTTCCACATCCGGGCCGGGATCGATCGGCACCTTGGCCGTGAACAGCCGCGAGGTCAGCACCCTGCGGACCTTGCACTGCCGGAGGGCCGACTGCACCACCATCGGGCTGGCCGTGTAGTTCAGATTGACGGGCCGCTTGTCGAGCAAGGCCAGCGCGATGTTGGCAAACGCGCCTCCCACGCTGGGGGGCAGCCAGATGCCCACCATCTCATCCGGTTCGACCAGCGGCTTGATCTTGCCCGACAACAGGATCGCCGCCGTCAACGCCTCGCCGTACTTGAAGGTCTTCTTGTTGAGATGATCGATGAAGCAGGGCCGGAACGGGTGCCGCGACGCCATGCGCACAAACTGCCGATGCACGGCCAACCGCTCGTCGTTGCGGGCCACGGCCCGCTCGGCCGACAGCTTCTGAATGGCCGCGCGGACTTCGAAGGCCGTCGCGTCGGCTGCCATGGGCTGCCCGAACGAGACGTTCACCGGGTAGGGCAGCTTCTGCGGCCATTTCCACAGGAACTTGCCCCCCTTGTAGCTGAAGATGCTCCCCCACACGTGGTCGAGACAGACCGGGATCACCGG
>JBFWSD010000611.1:0-5074 GCA_050248575.1 Gemmataceae bacterium | reverse complement strand
AGGGTAGGCTAAGATCGTCTCTGTCGCCGCCAGCCCTTTGCATTCCCCCGCGCGCCCGGGTAGACTTACCGATAATCCAGGATCGGTCACGAGGTCCCACCATGCAACGCCTCCTCTTCCTCCTGGTTCTCACGTTCTTTGCGATACCGGACCGCGCGTGGGCCGATAACGCCCTGCCCCCTGCTGCCCGGCGCACCGTCGATTTCCGGGCCGACATCTACCCCATCCTCAAGAACCATTGCTTTCGCTGTCATGCCGACGGCAACCCCTCGTCGGGCCACCGCCTCGATTTGCACGCCGAGCTCACGGGCGAGTCCAATGGCCGCCCCATCGTCATTGCCGGCAAGAGTGCCGACAGCAAACTCATCCAGCTCGTCAGCGAACTGAAGCCGGGCAAAGTCATGCCTCCGGCCCAGGAGGGCAAGCCTCTTTCTCCCGAACAGATTGGCCTGTTGCGGGCCTGGATCGATCAGGGTGTGAAATGGGACGATGGCCTGCTGCCGCCGCTGGTCGCGGGCGGCTCGAAGCACTGGGCTTACCAGCCAATCAAGAGGCCGGCGGTGCCCGAGGTCAAGCAACGCGACTGGGTCCGGAACCCGATCGATGCGTTCATTGCCCGCGAACAGGAGAAACGCAAGCTCAAACCGGCCGAAGAAGCTTCCCGGCGCGTGCTCATTCAGCGGCTGAGTTTCGATCTGACCGGCCTGCCCCCCACGCCCGAGGAGGTTGACGCCTTCGTCGCCGATGCAGCGCCGGATGCTTACGAGAAGGTGGTGGAGCGTTTGCTGGCATCGCCACAATACGGCGAGCGCTGGGGCCGCCACTGGCTCGATCTGGCCCGCTACGCCGATTCCGAGGGCTACGAGAGCGATCATCTCCGCCCTTATGCCTGGCGCTACCGCGACTACGTCATCAAGGCTTTCAACGACGACAAGCCCTACGATCGCTTCCTGCGCGAGCAAATCGCGGGCGACGAGATTGAGCCCTACCGCGACGAGAACCTGATCGCCACTGGCTTCCTCGCCTCGGCGCGGCTGTCATCGAACGAAGAAGACAAGCCGCGGCAACGCAACGACATGATGGTTGACGTGGTCAACGCGACCGCGTCGGTCACGCTCGGGCTGACCTTCAACTGCGCCCAGTGTCATAGTCACAAGTTCGATCCGATCACGGCCCGCGACTACTATCGCTTCATGGGCTTCTTCGTGAAGGGGGCGCCCAACAACCTGGTCCTGAAGGACGAAAAGCTCTGGGCCGAGTACGAGGCCAGGAAGCCCGCCGAGTACGATCCGGCCAAGAAGCTCGAGCAGGTCCTTTACGAGAAGGGCCGCGCCGCCCTCATCGAGAAAGCAAAGAACAAGCTGACTGCCGAACAGCAGGCCGCTCTGGCTTTGCCCGCGGATAAGCGGACGGCGGAGCAGGAACGCCTGGCCCGCGAGGCCGACCTCAAGTTCCAGTTCACCCCGGGCCAGATCGAGAAGGGCATTCCCGACGCCGACAAGAAGCTCTACGACGAGGTGAAGAAGAAGGTAGCCGAGCTGGAAAAGAACATGCCCGACAAGCCGCAGACCTTCGGCTTCTATTCGCCCGCCACCAGTCCTAGCCACGTGGACGTACTGCCCATGAAGGGGTTCTATCCGCCCGAGTACAACCCGGGCAAGCTGGCGCGGAACAAGCCCTATCTACTCGTGCAAGGAGATGTGCATCGCCGCGGCGCGGAGGTCGATGTGGGCTGGCCCGCTCTGTTCGGCGCGGCGCCGCGCACGCAGATCGCGCAGCGGCCCCGTTCCGCGCTGGTCGACTGGCTGGTTCACGACGACAATCCGCTGACGGCCCGCGTGTGGGCCAATCGCGTCTGGCAGTATCATTTCGGCCGCGGGCTGGTGGCCACCCCGAGCGACTTTGGCGTGCGCGGCGAAGAGCCGACGCATCCCGAGCTGCTCGACTGGCTGGCCTGCGAGTTGCGCGGCAAGAAGTGGAGCACAAAGCACCTGCATCGGCTGATCGTTTGCTCGACTACTTATCGGCAGGCAGCCCGCACCAACGCCGCCAGCGACAGGGTCGACCCGGACAATCTCTATCTGTCGCACTGGACGACGCGGCGGCTGGAGGTGGAAGCGATTCGCGATGCCTTGCTGGCGGTCTCTGGCGAGCTCGATGTGAAGATCGGCGGCACGCCGGGCACCGATGAGAACACCAATCTGCGGCGGACGATTTATCTCTTGCAGCGTCGCCAGCAGCCCCCCAAGGTGCAGCGGCTCTTCGATGGCCCGGATGCCGCGGCCGAGAGCTGCCCGAAGCGGAATACTTCCACGGTGCCGCTCCAGGCCCTTTACCTGCTCAATAACGACTTTGCCTTCAACCGGGCCCAGGCCTTCGCGCGGCGCGTGCTCGAGGAAGCCGGGCCAGAACGCACCAAGCAAGTGGATCGTGCCTTCCGCCTGGCCCTGGGCCGCCTGCCCGACGACGTCGAGCGGGCCGCCGCCGCCAAGTTCTTCGCCAGCAACAGTGGCGACGAGAACGCCGAGCTGCCCGTGCCCCTGGTGCTCTTCTGCCAGGCGCTGCTCAATACCAACGAGTTCGTGTATCTTGAATGAGGCCCCGACGGCAAGCAGGAGACACGAATGCCCTCACCGTTCCCAGGCATGGATCCTTACCTCGAGAACCCGAGCATCTGGCCCGATGCGCATGAAGCCTTCGCCATCGAGATGCGCAACGAGTTGAATCGATCACTGCCCACCCCCTTCTATGCGCGTGTGGAAATGCGGCCGGAAGTCGGCGTGGTTGAAGAACCGGAGCGCCCGCGGCGGATCGTGCCTGATGTCGCGGTGACTTGCAGATTATTCTCAACCGTGTCTATGACGGCGGCCCCTACCGGCGCGGTGCGGTGGATTATGGGCAGCCGCCCACTCCACCCTTGCGCGATGCCGAGCGGGACTGGGCCCGCAACTTGTTCGACCAAGCTCACCAGGAGAAGCCATGACGCCATCGTTCGACACGTGCGGCAACTTTGGCGGCCCGCTCTTGTCGCGGCGGGCGATGCTCCAGCGCGGCGGGCTCGGCATCGGCTCCCTGGCCCTCACCACCTTGCTCGCTGACGAGGGCCGCCTCCTCGCCGACGCCCCCGACGGCCAGTTCGATCCCGCCAGGCTCACCGGCAAGACCAAGAGTGTTATCGTCCTCTTCATGGGGGGCGGTCCCAGCCAGGTCGACACCTGGGATCCCAAGCCGCTCCTCAACGAGCTCAACGGCAAGGACGTGCCCGAGAGCATCGCCAAAGACATTCCCAAGATCGCGCGGGCGCCGCTCAATAATCTGTATGGCTCCCCTTACAAGTTCACGAAGATGGGGCAGAGCGGCATCCCGGTTTCCGCGCTCTTCCCCGAGATCGGCAAGCACGTCGACGACCTGTGCATCTTGCGCAGTTGCCGGCACGACAGCCCGATCCATGCGCCGGCCGAGTACATGTCGCTCACCGGCACACAGGTGGGGGATCGGCCCAGCCTGGGGGCGTGGATCAACTACGGGCTGGGCAGCACCAACAAGAACCTGCCCGGCTTCGTCCTCTTTCTGGCGGGCAACAGCACGCGCACGGCGGGCTGGTCTTCCGGCTTCCTGCCCGCGCGCTACCAGGCCACCATCGCGCAGGCCACCGGCATCCCCAACCTGGGCATGCCCGCCGGCTCCACGAGCGCGGGCCGCAAGGCCCAGCTCGAACTGATCGCAGCTTTGAATGAGCGGCATCGCGAACAGGTGGCGGGCGGCTCCAATCTCGAGGCCCGCATCCGCTCCTACGAACTGGCCTTCCGCATGCAGGCCACCGCCCCCGAGGTGTTCGACCTGGCCAAGGAGACCGCCGAGACGAAGAAACTCTACGGGCTGGAAGAAAAAGAGACGGCCGACTTCGGCACGTATTGCTTGCTGGCCCGCCGCCTGGTCGAACGCGGCGTCCGTTTCGTGCAGATCCGCTCCGAGGGCTGGGATGCGCACGGTAACCTGCCCAAGAACCACGACCCCAAGGCCAAGTCGGTCGATCGGCCCATCGCCGGGCTGCTTGCCGACCTGAAACGCACCGGGCTGCTCGATTCCACTCTGGTCGTGTGGGGCGGCGAGTTTGGCCGCACCCCGGCGGCCGAAAATCCAGGCAGCACGCCGGGCCGCAACCATTCCCCGTCCGGCTACTCGATGTGGCTTGCCGGCGGCGGCGTCAAGGGGGGCCAGACCATCGGCGCCACCGACCCCGTCGGCTACGCCGCCGTGGAGCGGCCCATACATCCCAACGACCTGCACGCCACCATCCTGCGCGCCTTCGGCATCAACCAGCACCGCCTCTACTACCGCCACAACAATCGCAAGGAACTCCTCACCGTCAACGGCGGGCAAGTCATCGACGAGGTGTTCGGCGCCAAGGGTTGACACTTCGCGCGTTGCGCGTGAGACCAAGTCAGTGCCGTTTCAGTATTGGCGAACTGCAAATTGCGCAGACTCGGTCTTGAACGCCTAGGGCTCAAAATGCCTCTTTCTGATCTGCCGGTCTGGTATGTCCCCAGTATCCCGGCCATGGCGGTCGGTATCTTTGTTGTGCCCTTCTTATGTCTTGGATTGCTTGTCTTCCTGTTCGTCCGGTTTGCGGCGAACGAACCGAAGCCGTCAATGTTGGTGGTTTTCTTGACGTGTGCACAGGCCTGCATCATCTCGGTGGGGCCGTTGATGTGGGACTGTTCCCTGTCAGCGCTTGCTGTTGCCTCGTTGAGCAGCTTGCTCGTCGTCTTGGAAGTGCTTTACTGTGGCATGCGGCGCCACTACGCAAGTGCGATGGCTGCGGTCGGTTTTTGCTCTGGCTACTATTTCTTCCTGCTCTCCGTGGTGGCGAGTGCTGCTGTGTGAGTAGACGATGCGCTTGTGAAGTTGCTTGCCTCTTGCCGTCCCGATCTCTCTTCGGATAGAATCCAGGTGCTGCTAATCCCGTCCTGCCTTACAACGTGCTTCACGCACACCTGCCACACTCTCGGGGGGGAGTGTCCATGTTCCGCATCGATCTGGGCTCGTCTGGTCCTTATTGCGAGGGTGTTTG
>JBFWSD010000610.1:0-5080 GCA_050248575.1 Gemmataceae bacterium | reverse complement strand
GAGCTTGGCCTCGACGTCCTTGGGCTCGACCACGATCTTCTGCCCGATCAGGTACTGCTCGATCAGGGAGTTGTCGACGAGGAAGTTGATGAGCTGGCCGCGAATCTCGGCCTGGCGATCGGGGGGCACGCGGCGCAGCCCGCGCTGCACGGCCGTTTCGGGGATCGGCTGACCGTTGACGGTGGCGGCCACCGCATTCGGATCGACGACCGGCGCTTTCGGCGGCGCGGGGGGCGGCGGCGGCGGCGCCTGGCCGATCACCCAGCCCGCGTAGGCCAGACCACCCAGCACCACCACGGCGACGATTGCTTTACGCATCGCAAGATTCCTTCGCAAAAAGAGCGACCCGGGTTGTTCAGGAAAGGGAAACTGTCGAGGTGGGCCAGTCAAGGTGGGCAAAACCGCTTCCCATTCCAGGCCGGCCTATTGTAGCGACACCCCTACGCCGCGCCGAGACGAACTGACTCGCCGCGGATCTACAGTCCCTGAACGATGATAGAGAAATCGAGATCTGACTCTGGATGTGCTACGCTCGGGTCGGAACGGAGGTTCGCCTCCGGTAGCGCCCGCCAGCGGCCGTGCCCCTCCTGCCGGCCTGCCGCCAAGATACTTCTTGCGGTTTGTTGTGCCGTGAACTATGAGAGAGTATCCTCGACATGGATGCCAGCCATGAGGCGTGCCGGATGCGCGCGACCAGTGCCAGAAAGGGACGCGATGATTGGTCGGTTCGCGGTTGCCGGCGTGTGCCTCATGGTCTTTTCGCTGGGGCAAGCACAGAATCCTTCCTCACCATTCAAGGGGCATACAGCGCTGGTCTATCACCTGGCGTTCTCGCCCGACGGCAAGACCTTTGCCACCGCCGGTTTCGACAACACCGTCCGCCTGTGGGACTTCAGCGCGGGCAAGGAACTCTTCACCCTGAAAGGGCACACCGGCCCGGTCTACTGCGTCGCCTTCAATAACGACGGCACCCGGCTCGCCTCCAGCAGCCACGATCAGACCATCCGCATCTGGAACGTTGCCGACGGCAAGCTCCTTCGCGAGCTCAAAGGGCACAAGGACATTGTTGACGGCGTCGCCTTCAGCCCGGACGGCAAGCTGCTCGCTTCCGGCTCGGCCGACAAATCGGTCAAGCTCTGGAACGCCGACGAGGGCAAGGAGATCAAGACTCTCGGCACGCACGGCAAGTCGGTCTATGCGGTCGCGTTCAGCCCGGACGGCAAGTGGCTGGCTTCCTGCGGCGACGACGGGCTCGTCAAACTGTGGGACGCGGTCAGCCAGAAGGAACTGCGTTCCCTGAAGGGACACGAAGCCGCCGTCACCGGCGTCGCCTTCTCGCCCGACAACAAGCAGCTTGCCTCCATCGGCTTCGACCGCTTCGTGCGCCTGTGGAATATCGACGACGGCAAGGAGATGAAGAAGCTCGGCCCGACCCCCGACGACCTCTACGGGCTGGCCTACGCGCGCGACGGCAAGCAACTCGCCACCAGCGGCTACGCAGGCAACGTCATTCTCTGGAACCTGGCCGACGGCAAGACGCTCTTCGCCCAGAAACTGAAGTTTGGCGCGTACTGCGTGGCCTTCACTCCCGACGGCAAGGCCCTCCTGACCGGGCACGACGATCATCTCTGCTACGTCACGCCCTTGCGCATTCCGTGAGCGGACCGCCGTTATGAGAGCTTCTTTTCGTAGACCGGGAAGCTGCCCTGCTTGCGGAAATAGCGGTTATAGAAGGAAGCCAGATGGCCCGCGTCGGAGTAGCACTGGGCGACCAGGGTGCTCTCGTCGCGGTCTTCTTGCTTCTGGGCCGCGTGTTCCAGGAGGGCCAGTGCCTGCGCGGTCGATTCCTTCTTGTCGCTGGTGAGCAGGCTGAAGAGCCCGTCCATGCGCTTGGCGGGCAGACCTTCGCTCCCGAAGGAACCCAGGCGGAAACAGGGCATGTTGGCGTCGACGCTGCGCGGCTCGGCATAGTCGCTATTCTGGATCAGGATGCCGATGCCCGCCGGCGTGCCGTCGCGAGCCCGCAACACAAACGTGCTGTCGGGCTGAAAGTAGGGATTGTGAAAGTAGTGCTTCTCGAGCGCCGCCAGATCGTGGGTACGCAGCGCCTTGGGCGCCATCTGCACCAGGGCGGGCAGATCGGCAAGCGTCAGGGGCTGCAAGCCGATCGGCCCCGTTGAACGCGTCGGCATATCGAGCAAGTCGAGCAGGTAATTGACCACGTCGCGGACCTTCTGGAAGCCCTGCTGTTCGAAGAAGGTCAGTATTTCCTTCCAGTCGGCGCGATAGGCGGCGAAGGCGGTGGTGAGGCCGCGTTGTTTCATGCCAGCCAGCGCGGCCTGAAAGAGGGGCGCGGCCGCCGCTTCCTGCCCCTTCTTGCACCACGGATAGCCGATGCGGCCGTTGGTCAGAAAGCTGCAGTAGCCCACGACCTGACCGCCTTCCTCGGCGAAGAGGTGGGTGCTGGGATCGTAGTCCTGGTCCTGCGTGCGCCGCTTGATGTCGTCGGCACTGGCGGCCTTGTACTTGGGCAAGTGTGCGGCTGCCTCGTTGAACAACGCGGCCTGCGTGGATTCGTCGCCGGGCTTGAACGTGCGAATCTTCATCACAACTCCTGGCCTCCAGCCTCGAGCGCGTCCCGAGGGGTATACTTCAGAGTAGCATATTCGCCGCGAGGGTAAAGCTGATGCTGGCTTTCACTCAGTGCATCTTGGCTTCGCGTTCGAACTCCACGCGCACCACCGTCGGCGTGCCGCCGGGCAGCGACGCCACGCGGGCCGCCAGCTGATTCGCGTAGAAGGCCGATTCGGCCGGGTTGCGGCCCTCCAGCGTGTACGTGAGCAGCGCCGCCGTGAACGCATCCCCCGCCCCCACCGTGTCGGCCACCCCGACCGGGATGCCGGGCAAGTCCACCTCTTCGCGCTTCGTTTGCACCAGGCAGCCCGCCGCGCCGCGCGTGAGGGCCACCACCTCCAGCTCGTAACGACGCCGCAAGTCCGCCAGCAGATCGGAAGCGGACTTCCCACTCAAGCCCAGGAGCGGCGTGAGCACCGCCAGTTCCTCGTCGTTCAGCTTGGCCCAGTGGCTGATCCGCAGCGAGTCTGCGATGATCTCGCGGCTATAGAAGCGCTGGCGGAGATTGACATCGTAGACGAGGAGGGCGCGGCCCGCGGACTCGAGAGCCCGGCGCACCGTGGCCCGGGCCGCCGGCGCACGCTGGATCAACGTGCCGAAACAGACGGCCCGGGCCGCCGCCAGCTTCGGTTCCAGCCCTTCAGTCCATTCCAGGTAATCGTAGGCGACGTGTTCGTGGATGGTGAAGGTCGGCTGCCCCTGGCCATCGAGGGCCACCGTCACAGTGCCCGTTGGCTGGGCCGGGTCGACTTGCAGGCAATCGTCGGCAAGGCCAAGACGGCGGACTGCCTCGCGCAGGTCGCGGCCCAGATCGTCATCGCCGACGCGGCTGATCATCAGGCTCGAATGGCCGAACTGATGGCAATGGAAGGCGAAGTTGAAGGGGGCGCCGCCCGGCTGTCTGCCCGCGGGCAACAGATCCCAGAGAATCTCCCCCAGCCCGATGATTTCCGCCATGCGGTTACTCGTGGAAGCGCCCCACTTTGCGCGGTGCAGTCGGGATGACTGACTCCAAAAAGAAAGCCGCCGGAGGAGGCCGGCGGCTCGCGTTGACTGATGGTGCGGCGGTCACTCTTTCTTGGTGTCTTCGAAGCCGCGTTCCTTGCCCTTGGTGAAGATGATCCAGCCGTCGTAGCGGTCCTTGGGCTTGGAGATCACGTAGTAGCCCAGGCCCTGCTTGTCGCAGATGTCGGCGAGGACCTTGGCGATGGTGCCGGAGGCCTTGATGCTGACGCGCTGGTTCTTGGAGACGCCGGTATCGAACTTCCAGCCGATCTTGGTCTTGCCCGCGTCGTCAAGCTGGCCGTCGATGTCGGCCAGGATCTCGCTGAGGAACTCGTTCTCGACGTTGACCTTGACCTTGACCTCGAGCTTCTTGCGCGCGGCGGCCGCGGCCGGCGTGTCTTCCGCCAGCGCCACCGAAACCATACCGTAGAGGGTAAGGATGGTTGCCGTGATGAACATTCTGCGCATGTGTGATCCTCCGAAACCAGAATCGCTGATGAGCCTTCACCCCCGTCTAGATCCTTCACATCCTAGCAAGTGCCCTGGCAAAAGGAAGAAAAAATCAGCTGATGTGAAGGGCGGACCAACCGCCACGATCTTACTCCTTTGGTGTGCTTTCCGGGCAAAAAGTTCCCTGCACAACGCTTCATATCTCTGGACCAGACAGACAAACAAGACATCAAGTGCAGGCGTCGCCTGCGTAGTATTCATGATGAAACGGGTCAACTCCACGAAGGCCGCAAATGGGGCGGCCCGGACAAACCGGCCATGACAGTTGCGTAAACTCTTTCATGACAATAACTTTCGGAGATCGTTTGCGCACTTTTTCGTTCGCGGAGCCTGGGTTATGTCGTAACCCATTGATGAAAAACGACTTACGAATTCACGAATATGGCTTCCATTGCGCAAACGGCGGGCTTCCATCACCATCATCGTTTTGCCCGGCGACGATGGCTGCTGCCCACTGTTCTTGGTATAATCACCTTTCCAACTAATATGAGACAACCGCTGCACGATTTCACGAGGGAATCACCTTGGCGGACGAATTACCCCCCGATACTCCCCCCGAAGATCCAGGGTCTCCAGGCAACGGCGCGGCTGCCGCGGGCGGCGGCGACCGCTGGGAGCCCCTCAACATCGAAGAAGAACTCAAGGAAAGCTACCTGCAATACGCGATGAGCGTGATCATCGCGCGGGCCTTGCCCGACGTCCGCGACGGGCTCAAGCCCTCGCAGCGACGCATCCTGGTGGCCATGAACGATCTCGGGCTGGGCCCGACCTCGTCCACCAGCAAGTGCGCCGGTATCGTCGGTGAGACGATGAAGCGCTATCACCCGCACGGCGACGCGGCCATCTATCCCACGCTCGCACGCATGGCGCAGGACTGGGTGATGCGGCATCGCCTGATCCACGGGCAAGGCAACTTCGGCTCCATCGCCGG
>JBFWSD010000609.1:0-5083 GCA_050248575.1 Gemmataceae bacterium | reverse complement strand
CGGATGGACCGGGCATCGGCCTTCAATCCCCTTTCTTCTTGGCTTCTTTCCTGGTCAGGGATTGCATGATGCCGCGCTGGACGCCTTTGCCCAGTTCGGCGCCAGCCTCGCCAAGGTTTTCGCCCGTCTGCTCCCAGTCAATGTTCAGGCTACGGTAGCCGGCGATGTCGTCGGTGGTGTCGGCCACGCCGTCCGGGCCGAGGCAGACGATCTTTACGGACTGGACAGCTCCCTTGCTCTTGCGGACGACGAGGTCATGGCCCCAGGGATCGGGCTCGTCGAGCACGTCGACGAACTGAGCCTGCGGGCAGTTAGTGGCCCGCGCAATCAGGTCGCGCGCCTGTTTGATCTTCTCTTGCCTCTCCCGATAGGCACGCTCGCGTTCTCGCTGCACGTCGAGGTCGGCTATCAGGCGGAAGCCGAACACGACCAGGATGCCGGCCATGACCACTCCGACCACGAGTTTCCCCCCTGACTCATGCATGGCGTTCCTCTTCGGGTTCGAGGAGAGCGCGCGACTCTTGCCTGGAACTGGACAGCAGCAACCCAAATCTCGCCGGCTCGCGCCTATACTCTCTCTAGTCGCCCGTTTCTACCTGCAGCGAGGTCACGGAGTTTCATGAGCAACGGCAAGCGGATCGTGCTGGCAACCTTTGGTTCGCTGGGCGATGTGCATCCCTACATCGCGCTGGCAAACGGGCTGCGCGAGCGCGGCCACAGCCCGGTGCTCGCAACGTGTCCGATCTTTCGCGACAAGGTGGAGTCTCTCGGGCTGCCGTTTGCTCCGCTGCGGCCCGATGCGCCCGAGCCGGGCCAGATGCCCGAGTTCATGAAACGCGTCATGGACCTGCGCCGCGGGCCGGAAACCGTGATCCGCGAGATCATGATGCCGGCCCTGCGTGAATCGTACGACGACTTGCAGACCGCCACTTCCGGGGCCGATTTGCTGGTGGGCCATCCGCTGACTTTTGCGGCCCGGTTAGTTGCCGAGAAGACCGGTCTGCCCTGGGCCTCGGCGCTACTGGCGCCCATCGGCTTTTTCTCGGCCATGGATCCGCCGTCCATACCTGGGGCAGCCCTTCTTGATTGGCTCAGGCCATTGCGGCCCTACTTGCACCGCCCGCTCTTCAAGCTGGCGCGCCGGAGCTGTCGATCATGGACCAGACCCTGGCACGCGCTGCGTGCCGAGCTCGGCCTGCCCGCAACAAGCGATGATCCTTGCTTCGAAGGGCAACACTCCCCTGCCCTGGTGCTCGCTCTGTTTTCGGGCTTGCTGGCCGAGAAGCAGCCCGACTGGCCCGGGCAAACAGCGGTGACCGGCTTTCTCTTTTATGACCGGCACGAAGGACATCAGAAGCTGAGCGAAGAGCTGACACAATTCCTGGCGGCCGGGCCGCCCCCGATCGTATTCACGCTTGGCTCGTCGGCAGTGCAAGACGCGGGCCGCTTCTTCGAGCACAGTGCCCGCGCCGCGGAACTTCTGGGCCGCCGCGCCATCCTGCTGATCGGTATCGACCTGAGTAACCAGCTGGCACGCTTGCCGGAGGGGGTGGCGGCCTTCGAGTACGCCCCGTTCTCCGAGCTGTTTCCCAGCGCGGCGGCGATCGTGCATCAAGGAGGCGTGGGCACCACGGCGCAGGCCATGCGTTCGGGTCGGCCCATGTTGATTGTGCCCTACGCCCACGATCAGCCCGACAACGCCGCGCGGATGGTGCGGCTTGGCGTGGCCCGAAGCCTGTCGCGTTATCGGTACACCGCCGAGCGGGCGGCCGCCGAACTGAAAGCCTTGCTCGATGATCCGAGGTATGCCCGTCGCGCCGATCAGGTGGGCAAGCAGATTCGAGATGAGGACGGCGTGGGCAGCGCGTGTGCGGCCCTCGAGCGGATGCTGATCTCTTGATGACCGCGCAAGAGAACGGGAGAAGGGCGACAGCCCCTCTCCCGCGATTCGGCTCAGGAGTAACCTACACCAGCGCCGTTTTGCCCGGCTGGGACACGGCCGGCGTGTCGAGCTGCATGTCCCAGGACAGCGAAGCGGGCATCGTGTCGAGCGTGCTCTTCTCGCGCACGAAGTCCCAGGTGACGGCCTTGCCCGTATAGGCCGACATGCGGCCCATGATCGCCGTGAGCGAGCTCTCGGCAACGTTCTTCAGTTCATTGATTGGTGTGCCCTTGCGAATGCTCTCGATCAGGTCGGTGTGCTCCTGCACATACGGATTGACGGCCGCCTTGTCCTGGGCCTTGTTGAGGACTCGTTCGCCGTTGATCAGATAGGCATTGGCCTGGCATTGCCCCTTGGTACCGATGAAGGCCTCAGAGATGCCGCTCTGCCCGCGCATGGCCGTGTCGGTGCCGGGCACCTGGCGGCAAGTGCTGAGCATGTGCACGCCATCGCCGTAGTCGTAGTCGATGGAGAAGAAGTCGAAGATGTTGCCCGCTTCGGGGGCCGGGCCCTTCGGCCGGGCCAGGCGGGCACCCATGCCGAGACACTGCACCGGCGGCTTGCCCATGGCCCAATTGCACACGTCAAGGTTGTGAATGTGCTGCTCGCAGATGTGGTCGCCGCACACCCACAGGAAGTGGTACCAGTTGTTCAGCTGGAACGCGAGGTCGGTGCTCGGCTCCTTGCGCTTGACCAGTTCGTCGCGGCTGCGGAACCAGATGCCTGTGCCGTTCCAGTGGCAGCGCAGGGCGGTGATGTCGCCGATGGCGCCGTCCTTCACACGCTTCATGGTCTCGAGGTAGCCAAGTTGATGGCGGCGCTGGGTGCCTGCGGCGACGCCCAGCTTCTTCTTCAGGGCTTCCTCGTAGGTGTCAAAGACCGAGCGGCAGCCCACCGGATCGACGGCGACGGGCTTCTCGGTGAAGACGTGCTTGCCCGCGGCCACGGCGGCTTTCAGGTGCGGCGGGCGGAAGCCGGGGGGCGTCGCCAAAATGATGTAGTTGGCCGGGCTGTCAATCACCTGCTTGTACGCGTCGAGCCCGACGAAGCAGCGTTCCTTGGGCAAGTCGATGCTGTTGCCCAGTTTCTTTACGGCGTCTTGCTGGACGAGCTTTTCCAGCCCTTTGCGCAGGCCCTCGACGCGATAGTTGAACACGTCGCCGATGGCCACGATCTGGACGTTGGGAGCCGAGTGCATGACGTTGTCGGCAGCGCCCGAGCCGCGGCCGCCGCAGCCGATCACGCCGACCTTGATGGTGTCGCTGCCCGCTGCGTACAGCGCGGACGACAGGCCGATGGCCGCCGTCCCGGCTGCTGCCGACTTCAAGAACTCGCGTCGCGTACCCCCAGTGCTCATACTTTCCTCCTTCGCTGTGAGACAAGGATCGCCGGTTTGGTGGCTTGTTCTGCGAGGCGAAGCCTCGCGGCAGTTTCTGCATTGGTACTATCAGTCGCTTTCCTTGGTGATCTTGCTGCGGAGGCCCTTCAAGTTGGGCTGTTCCTCCACGGCACGCACCACGCGAAAGCCGACCACGTCCCACTTGGTCAGCCACCAGATGCTCTGGGGCCGTTGCGGGTCGTGCTTGATCCATTCGGTGGTTGAACCGACGCGGCTGGCGCTGCGGCACTGTGCGGGCTCATCGGCCCACGAGCCGCCGCGGGCCACGTGCGAGAAGCGCTTCGCTGTCGGCAACACCACGGGCTGCAACGTCGGCTTGTCGAGCGGGAACTTGGCGTATCCATCCTTCTCGTAGTGGTCGATGCACCACTCGTAGACGTTCCCGTACATGTCGTAGAGACCCCACGGATTCGGTTTCTTGCTCGCCAGCTTGTGCGTGAAGTCCTCGGAGTTCTTGACGTACCAGGCGTACTCGCCAAGTTTGGCCGGATCGTCGCCAAAGAAGTACGGCGTGGTGGTGCCGGCGCGGCAAGCCCATTCCCATTCGGCTTCCGTGGGCAGGCGGTATTCCTTGCCCGTCTTCGCCGAAAGCCAGCGGCAATAATCCATGGCGCAGTGATGGGTCATGCACAGGACAGGATGCCCTTCCCGGCCATGGCCGTAGGTCTCATCCACGTAGGCCGGGGTGGGGCCAGTGACCGCGTCGTCCTTCAGATTCTTGGGGGGCATCTTCTCTCGTTTGGCGCGGGCGTCTTGCCAGTAAAGATCGAACTCGTCCCAGGACACCTCGCACTTGCCCATCCAGATTGGCTTGACAGTGATGGGATGTTGCGGCCCTTCATCGGGATTGCGGCCCTTCTCGCTGGTCGGGCTGCCCATCATGTAGGTTCCGCCCGGGATGGCAATCATCTCGAAGTTGACTTTCGAGTCGGGCAGCTTCTCGACATAGGACTCGTGCTTCTTGGCGTCGACGGTCGTCTTGGGGACATCGGCCTCCGTGCGGGTCAGGCCAAGGAACAGGGCAACCACCACGGCCGCCGCCAGACTGCTGCGCTGCAAACAAACCATCATCTGTGCTAGACTCCACTTCGTGTGAGGGACTTCCTGGGAAGGAGAGAACTCGTGACCTTGCAATTCTCGGCCTGGCTATGCGTCTTCGTGTCCTCGCTCCTGGCGGCGGAACCGGAACTCCAGCGCTTCACCTTCGAAGAAGCGCACATGGGCACGCGCTTCAAGATCATCGTGTACGCGGCCGACGAGGCCAGCGCGAAGGAGGGCAGCAAGGCCGCTTTTGCCCGCATTGCCGACCTAGATCGTATCATGAGCGACTATCGGCAGACCAGCGAATTGATGCAACTTTGCGAAAAATCGGGCACCCAGCCTGTGCCCGTCAGCACTGATCTGTTCTACGTCTTATCGCGGGCCGAGGATCTGTCCAGGCGCACGAATGGAGCCTTCGACATCACGGTCGGCCCAATCGTCAAGCTCTGGCGCCGCGTCCGATTCACCAAGAAACTGCCCACCAAGGAACAGCTTGACGAAGCCCGCGGGCTCGTCGGCTTCGATGCCGTCAAGCTCGACAAGGACAAGCAAACGGTGCAGCTGTTAAAGAAGGGGATGAAGCTCGACCTCGGCGGCATCGCCAAGGGGCACGCCGCCCAGCAGGCTCGGGAATTGTTGAAAAAGATGGGGCTGCCCCGCGCGCTTGTCGCGGCCGGCGGCGACATCGTCACCGGCTCTCC
>JBFWSD010000608.1:0-5084 GCA_050248575.1 Gemmataceae bacterium | reverse complement strand
CGTGATGCTCTCCGGCGCGGTCATCGTCACCACGCCCCAGGAGGTCAGCCTCATCGACGCCCGCAAAGGGCTGGAGATGTTTCGCCAGGTGCGCGTGCCCGTGCTTGGCATCATCGAGAACATGAGCTACTTCACCGGCGATGACGGCAAGCGTTACGACATCTTCCGCCACGGCGGCGGCACCAAGCTGGCCCAGGAGGCCGGCGTGCCCAGCCTCGGGCAGATCCCCATCGATCCGCGCGTGGCCGAGTGCGGCGACACGGGCGATCCCATCGTGCACCGCTATCCCGATAGTGACGTGGCCAAATCGTACTTGAAGCTGGCCGAAACGGTCATCGACGAGCTGAAGAAGGGCGGCCCGCAAGCCGGGCTGCCCACGCTGGACCTCTGAGTTTCCGTATCACAAGTCCAGTAGTTCGGCGAATTTCTGCAGGCAGGATTCCCAGCGGTGATTGGCTTCCACAAAGGCGCGGCCCGCTTGCCCGAGCCGCTCGCGTTCGGCCAGGCTGGCGAACAGGCCGGTGACTTTGTCGATCCATTCCGCGGGCTTGTCGGCACTCAGCAAGTGTTCACCGGGCCGCGCTTGCAGGCCGGCCAGTGCGGGAGGCGAGGCCACCACCGCCTTGCCCGCGGCCAGCGCTTCCAGCACCTTGTTTTGAATCCCTCGCGCGATCCACAACGGGGCGACGACGACCGCGGCCCGCGCCAGCTCGGGCCGTACATCGGGCACATCTGCCATCACTTCCACGCCGGGCAGTTGTTCTAACTCGCGCACCGCCGCGACCGGCCGACGCCCGACAATAGCCAGGCGTGCATCTTTCTGTCGCGCTTGCACGCCGGGCCAGACTTCGCGACAAAACCAGGCGATGCCGTCGACGTTGGGACGATAGTCCAGCGCGCCTACGAACAAGCAACGCGTCTCCTCGACGATGACGTTCTGCCCGCCGCGTGACCGGAGAGCCGCGGGCTGGAAGCAGTCGAGATCGACGCCGTTCGGAACGGCCTGGATGTTGCCCGGAACCGCAAACTGCCGATAAAGCTCCGCTTCTGCCTCACTGACGAGAGTCACCGCGCGAACGCGGGCCGGAAGTCCTTGTTCGAGTTGGCGTAACCGTCGTGCTTCGGTTGCGTAGAACCAGCGCCGCGGCCCAGTGCCCTGCCTGGCGTATTCGCGCCATTTTTCGCTGTCGACGTCAACCAGGTCCACGACGACGGGCAGCGGGCCCACGTCGTCCAGATAGGGCACCATGCTCGACATGCTGACCAGGCAGGCTGCAAAGCTCGTTTGCCCAACCCATGTCCGCAAAAAGGTCCTGAGCGATCTGGATTGAAAGGCCCCTTCGCTGATGGAACGGCCCACGAGCCAGCTGCGCGCCGCGTGCAACCAGCGTGTTGTCCCAAGTGGCACAACTTCGAGCTGGGCACACAAGCTGGCAAGCTCTTCACGATGCTCTGCACTGACGGGTTCGTCGCTCAGACAGGCCAGATGGACGCGTGCCCGCGTGGACAGAAAGCGAAGCAAATGATAGGTGCGGATGCGGTCCCCCTTGTCGGGCGGGAAAGGGAAGCGATGCACCAGAAAGAGGAGGTCCGGTTTGGGCACGATCAGGAGCGGGCGTGGGCGGTCTCGAGTTCCGTCCCCGCCGGCGCCGGCAGGGCTTCACTGAGTTTGCCAAAGGAAAACTCGCCAAGCAAGCGGTCGAGCTTGGCCTCGGTGCTGGCCAGGTTCAGGTAATGCCGCCGCCGCGCCAGCCACGATCCTTGCAGGCGCGGCTGTTCGGGGTCGATTTCCCAGGGGTGGACGTAGAAAACAAAGGGAGTGGCCCGCCGCTCGTTGATGAGTCGCAAGCATCGCACCGTCCACCAGAGCGGATAGAGGCGGAAGTAGCCCCCGCCGGAAACGGGCAGGTTGAACCAGGCGAAACGATGCACCGCTGGCGGGAATTCCCACAAGCTGCCGATCCGGTGGGGCAAGGGGTTGGCATCCGGGATCCCGTAGCGATCGTGAACGATCGGTTGCACGCTCGAATCGTACTGGATCCCTTCGTCTTGCAGGATGTCGAAAGCCCAGAGCGAGTCACGCGTGATGGAGAAGCTGGGTGCGCGGTAAGCCAGGACCGGCTTGCCCGTGACGTCTTGAAGCACGGCGCGCGACTGGCGCAGGTCGTCACGGAATTCCTCGGGAGTCTGCTGATAGATGAGACGGTGCCAGAAGCTGTGACTGCCGATTTCGTGGCCCGCGGCGTCGATGGCCTTCACCAGCTTCGGAAAACGTTGCGCAATCCACCCCAGCACAAAGAAGGTGCCGCGTACCTGATGCCGGGCCAGCAAGTCGAGCAGCTTGTGCGTGTTGTCGACGACCCGGCTGGGAAATTGCTCCCAGTGCCGGCGCTGAATCCGTCCCTCGAAAGCAGAGACCTGGAAGTAGTCTTCCACGTCGATGGTGAAGGCGTTCAGCATGCGGTCGGAAGCTGCTTCAAGGGTTCGGGGATGCGTAATAGCCGCCTCGACCAGGCCAGCGGCACCGCGAACAGGAACAGTCCGGTGGCCAGCGCGATGCGTACATCCAGCCAGGCGCTGAAGTGATCGATGTAGTAACGATCGCAGAGCAGTTTCTTGCGGACGCCGTCAAGATCGACATCGGGGGGCAGCTGGACCTGGGCCAGCCCGGTGATGCCGGGACGGACCACGAGTCGATCGCGATAGCCGGCCACATCGTTCTCGAGCCGGGCCACGATCTCGGGGCGTTCCGGCCTGGGCCCGATGAGACTCATCTGGCCAAGCAGAATATTGATGAGCTGCGGGAACTCATCGATGTGGGTGGCCCGCAGCAAGGCGCCGATGCGGGTGATGCGCGGATCGCGCGCAGTGCACCAGACCGCGCCGGTGGCGGCTTCGCAATTGTGGGTCATGGTGCGGAGCTTGATGATGGTGAACGGCTTGCCGTTGAGTCCAAGCCGTTTTTGCGTATAGAACGCCGGGCCGCGCGAGGTCGCCTTGATGAGCAGGCACGCCAGCAGGATCACTGGCGACAGGAGTGCGAGCAAGACCAGCGCTACCACGGCCTCGAGTACCGGCTTGACGGCCGCGTACAGCCCGAAGCTCGTGCCGGCTGGATCGTCTACAAATGCACCTTGCGCCGGCACAGGGAGAGGGACTGCCAGCTTAACTTCATTATCGGTCACGTCGACCTTCACCTTCTCGAGCGAGATTCCGAGTTGCCATGGCGAAGAAGAGCGGGCGAAGGGACTGACTCACGCGGGCGCTTTCTCCTGTTGTTCCGGTTGAGCGTGGCTGCCGTAGTAGCCGTAGTAGCCATACATATCGCTGCGCACCTTGTTGAAGACGGCGCCGACCACACGGATGCCCAGGGCGGCCAGCCGCTGATAGGCCGCATAAACGCGCGGCACCTGACTGCGATCGCGGAGCACCGCCAGTACCACTGCGTCCACGTGTTGCCCCAGCAGCAGCGTGTTCGCCACCGACAGCACCGGGCACGAATCGATGATGATGAACTCGAACTGCTGCTTGAGCTGATCGAGCATCTTCTGGAAATCGCCGCGGGCAATGGCCTGGCTGACGCGGCGATCGTACTTGCCCGCCGGCAGCAGCGTGAGATTGTTGACCTTGGCCTTCGCCACGGCCCGACCGGGCTCGATGTCGCCGCGCAGCACTTCACAGGTGCCGGGCATGTTGGGCACCTCGAACAGATTGCTTACCATCGGCTTGAGGAAGTCGCCGTCGATCAGCAGTGTCTTGTGTCCGGTATGGGCAAAATTGAGTGCCAGCTGGCTGGCGAGCGTCGTCTTCCCCTCGCAGCCCACGGCGCTCGTGATCATGAGCGCGTGGATCGGTTGTTGCCTTGATTCGTGCATCAGCATGGCGCGAATCCCATCGGTTGATTCCGTCAGCGCGCTTTGCAAGCGGTGATCGGCCGAGCTGTCGATGAGCTGCGGGCGCGTGCGGAGACGTTCCGGAATCGCCGGGAGCGTGCCGAGCAGACGCATCCGCAGTTCGCGGACCAGTTCATCCGCCGCGTGGATGCGGCGGGCGCGAAATTCAAACCAGGCCGTGCAGAAGCCGACGAACAGGAAGGCGCCGATGCTGGCCAGGGCCACCGTCTTCGATTGTCGGTGCGGATCGGCTGGCGGCGGCGCCACGGCCGCCTGCAGCAGGCTCATCCGCGACGGGCTGTCCACGCGCAGCTTCAGTCCCTCGATCGCCTTGGCGAAATCGGGTGCCACCTTCTCGTGTGCCTGCGCCTGCAAGGCCAGCACACGCAGCTCGTCCGATTTCTTGCCGTAGGTCTTGATGACCTGGTTCTCCAGTTCATCGAGCTTCCCCTGCGCGCTTTGCTTCTCGAGCTTGAGCAAATCGACTTGCCCGGCGGCCTTGGGCAGGTCGAGCTCGGGAGGCTGGCTGATACTGCCTTGCAGGTCCGCGATGATCCTGGGGCGGATCTCCTCCCGGCGCGCCGCAATCTTGCGCTCGGTCTGCGCCAGGTCGTACGAGTAGCCCTTCAAGGCGATGCGCTCGAGTTCCGAGCCGGGCACGGCAACCCCCTTGTAGCCGTCGATGAAACTCTCCAGCCGGAGTTTTTCCCGACGCAGCATCTTCAGCTCATCGTCCTTGCCCATCTCTTCTTCAATGAGCAGGGGAGAGGGCTCGATCTTGGTCTTGGCTTTCTTGTTCTCGCGGAGGTACTGGAGCTGCAGTTGCGCCAGCTCCAGCTTGGCCGTGACGTCGTGGAAGCGCTGTTGCGCGCGATCGATGGCATCGAGCAAGTCTTTGGCCTTGAGAAACTCGCGGTGTTTTTCGGTGAGCTCACGCGAGTAGTTGGCCTGGATTTTCAAGTAGGCTTCAAGCTGGGCTGCGCGTTGCTCGCGTTCTTCCACCTGCGAGACGTCCAGATAAGCCTGGGCCACCGCGTTGACGATGGCTGCCGCCGCCGCACCATCGTCGCCGGTCAACGAGATCTCGATGATCTCCGAACTCCCCTTGGGCGAAACCTGCAACTCGTTCTCGAGGTAGGCGACGGCCCGTTCCGGCGACATCTTGGCGATGGCGTATTCTGGCAGCGTTTC
>JBFWSD010000607.1:0-5085 GCA_050248575.1 Gemmataceae bacterium | reverse complement strand
AAGAGGTTCTCGACGTCGACCAGTTCCATCTGCAGCTTGCGATTGTGAATGAACTGCTTGCAGGCCTCGAAGGCGCGCTGTTCGTTCTTGTGCAAGCGGTCGATGGAGGCGCGATCGTCGGCCGACCTCTCGCGGAGGATGGAGCCGTGCGTGGCGTCGGTGATCATGGCGAGGGCCTGTTCGCTCGATTCGCACAGGACCTCGGCGATCTCGTGGCCGCGCTCGGAGCGGACAATGACCTCCATGCCGCGGGCGCAGCGGAAGCCTTCGCGGGGCTCGAACTCCCCGAGATGGCGCATGATGCCGTGCCGCACGATGAACTTCATTGACGATTCCTCTGTCCGCGTGGCTGGAACACCATTGTAAGCAGCCCAGCGGGGAAGGAAAGAGCAATCAGAGCGTGCGAAGCCGCGAACGGAAGCCGGGTTTCTCGTTGCCCGGGCTGTTCAGCGGATGATGATCCCTTTGCGCAGGCGGATGTTCAGGTGGATCTGGTTAGCGTACTTGCCGACGCCGAAGAGCAGGTAGATGCCGTCGAGCGGTTCGTGGCCGACGTCGGCCTTGATGGTGACTTTTTGCCCGAGGGTGAGCTTCTGGGCCTGGGCCTTGTACTTGTCGTCCAGGGTGACGTAGAACTCGCCCATCTCGTTGAGCTTGGGATGAATGCGCTGGAGCTGCTGCGCGGTCGGCGGTTTGAAGTGAATGTTGACCCGCTTGGTCTCCGGATCGACGGCCACGTTGTCCACCTCGAGTTCCCATTCCACGCTCTTCTCGTGGAAGATGCCCGTGGTGTTTTCGAACTTGATGTTGGGGCCCTTGTAGGGATAGCGGCTGGGCACGAGCCATTCCTTGGTATTCCCGGCGACGATGGCCAGCACGTCGTCGGTCTCGTGGGGCCAGGTCGGGTTCGGGCCAATGATGAAGCGAAGCTGTTCAAGGAAGCTCGGGAAGTCGCTGGCCCAGGCATCGCCAAGGTTGGTGGCGCCGATGGAGGTGGCTGCGCCCTGGAAGCCGGTGATCTTCTTGTAGGTGAGGAAGTACTTGTCGTAGGCCGCCTTGTCGTTGTTCGCGGTGGCTTCTTGCATGCATTTGCGCAGCGTGGGGACAACCGCCTTGGCCTTGTCGCCGAGACGATCGAGGATGACCAGGGTGCCGGCGCGCACGTGCGGATCGTCACTGTCCAGCCCCTCGATGAGGGCAGGCACGGCCTCGGGCTGGGCCAGCTTGCCGTACTTGGCGACGTAGTCCACCATGGCGATCAGGTCGACATCGCGGTCGGCGCCCGCTTGCTTGCGGATGTCCAGAAGCACCGGGATGGCTTCAACGAGATCGGGCCCCTTCGCACCGACCAGCGTGCCTGCCACCTCGCGGCGCTTGGCTGGATCGGCTTTGCCCAGTTCGAGGACCTGGATCGACGTCGGGCTGAGCTGCGTCAGCAAGGCCTTGCCCGCTTCTTCGTCACCCTTCATGAGTTCGAGGCAGACCGGCACGCCGGCCAGGCGTCCTTCCACGCCGATCGCCACGAGGGCCTCGGCGGCCGCGTCGCGAACAGACTTCTCTTTGTCCTTGAGCGCCTCGGCGAGGGCCGGGACAGACTCCTTGGCTTCCTCCCCTTTCAATTTCAGCTCGGCCGCCGCCTTCTGCCGCTCGGCGGGATCTTCCTGCTTCAGATTGGCAATCAATTCCTCGACGGAAGCCTTCTTCTCGAAGCGCACACCACTGTTGGCGGGATCGGAACCGGCGCAGCCCATCACCAGGGCGAGCAAACAGGCGAAGCAGATTCTCATGAGGGATCCTTTCGCGGGCTGGACGACAGATAGGGTCAATCCTTGCGATTCTAGGTCAGCCAACAACCATCGGTCAAACGAAAACGACACGCGTTCGCTTGCGCAATGAAGGCCCATGTCGACTTTCCCTTGAGCATTGCTAGTTCAGGACTTACGAAAAAGACCATCGACGACGGAGGCAAAAGTGCGCAAGCTTTTGCCGTAAGTGACCATTTATAAAAGCCTTACAAATTGGATCGCCATGTCCCTGGCACGTAAATCTTTATCCGTATGAGCCTTACAACAGGTTCCCTTGCCGTCGTCCTGATCGTGCACATCTCGATTCTTGGCGCGGTCGCCTTCCATCGCGCAGGGTCCGTCCGATTTACCTTCATGATGCGCCGGGCAAGCGGAAAATACTTGTCAGGTTTGTCTGTCCGGTCGGCAACGGCTTTCGGCTGGCCAACCTCGACGATGGATGCCATAACGGTTCAGGGGGCCAACATGGACGTCTTCTTCTCGGAAAGCTATCGCGAGCTGGTGGAGTCGCCGAACGGCAAGTTCTGGTTCATGAACATGCCGTTGCCCGACGGGCGGCGCATCGCCGGCCTCGACACCGATCGTCATCGTGAGCAGAAGTTGTGGCACAGTTGCTTTCCGGATCGTGCCCGGGTGCGCGGGCGGCGCGTGCTCGATATCGGCGCCAACGACGGCTATTTCTCGATTGCCGCCTGCCTGGCCGGGGCCGCGCACGTGACCGCGCTCAATACCGATCAGCTCAACACGCAGAGCTGGCCTGCGAATATCGAGCTGGCGGCCCGCGCCTGGAACGTGAGCCCCGAGATCGTCACGGGCGACTTCCTCGCGCACGAGCCGGACAGCCCGTACGACATCGTGCTGTGCCTGGGGGTGCTCTATCACGTGGAGAACGTGTTCGCGGCGGCCAAGAAGTTGCGGCGACTGTTGCAGCCCGATGGGGTTCTCTGCGTGGAAACGCAGCTTACCAGGCAGCGTGCGGCGGGTCCCATCTTCGAGCTGGCCAGCGATCGGCTGCCCACCACGGTGCCGCAGTATGCACTCGGCCTCGACACGCTGGGCAACAGCAACTTTCTCATTCCGAACGAGGCAGCGGTGGTGGCCCTCTTTCAGTCGTACGGGATGACGGCCCGCCCGCTGGGGAAGAATGCCTACGAGAAAACCCGCCCGACGCGGCGGATCTTCACAGTGACGATTGATTGAAGCGAGGCGGAGGCGTGCGCGGCGGGGACACGCAGCCCGGGCGCGTCACCGCATCGGCTCGCTTCCGCTTGCCCCGTCCGTTAAGATGAGGTATGGATAGAGGTACGTTTTTTCCCAGGGAACAAGCATGCTGGGTGCGTGGAAGATAGGCCGGTTGTTCGGGATCGGGCTGTACCTGCACCCGACCTTCCTGCTCATGCCCGTGTGGGTGTGGGTAAGCGCCTCGGCCACCGGCGCGGTTCTCTACTGGGAACTGCTGATGTTCTGCCTGTTCGGCTGCGTGGTGTTGCACGAGTTTGGCCACGCCTTGATGGCGCGGCGGTTCGGCATCGAGACGCACGACATCACGCTGTTGCCGATTGGCGGCGTGGCCCGGCTGGAACGGATGATCGAACGCCCCTGGGCCGAGTTCTGCATCGCGCTGGCCGGGCCAGCCGTGAACGCCGTGCTTGCCTGCCTGCTCGGGCTGATTCTCTACCTCTTCGCCGGCGAGGCGGTCTTCAGCGAGCTCGAAGCCCAGGGGGCCTGGAGCTTCGTGGCTCATCTGCTGCTGGCCAACATCACGCTGTTCGTGTTCAACTTGCTGCCCGCGTTTCCGATGGACGGGGGCCGCGTGCTGCGTGCCCTCCTGTCGCACTGGCTCGGCCTCGTCCGGGCCACCGAACTGGCCACGGCCATCGGCTTCGGCATGCTGGTGGTCTTCATGAACCGCTTCGCAGTGCCGCTGCTTTACGGGGAAACTCCGCTGCAAGGCATCGTCATGCTGGCCCTCGGGCTATTCGTCTTCGTGGTCGGGCTGCGCGAAATGTGGAGCGTGCAGCAACGCGAAGCCCAGCAACAGTTCGAGGCCGCCTCGTTCATCGTGGCCGCCTCCGGCGAGGATGACATGGAGTGGTCCTGGACCTTTCCGCCCTCGTTCGAGCCCCTGCCCCCGGAAGACGCCAACTTCTCCGGGCTGACCTGGGACGCCAAGAGCCGCCTGTGGATCGAGTGGCAGAATGGCTTCCCGGTGCAGACCACCTCGCTCGAGCACGGCTCGTCCATCGAACACCACCTGGTCAACCGCTAGATAACGCGGGCAGTGACGTAGACCACCGACAAGCCTTGGTCAAGGAAGACGACATGAGCTCATTCGAAGAAGACCTTGCCCCGCTGGATGCGGCAAGCGACGCCGAGGACCTGGGACGCAGTTACGGAATGATCTTGAACAGCCAAGACTGGCAACCCGACGCCGAGACCGAGCTTGTCAACCCGGAAGTGCCGGCCGAAGAGCCCGCCTCCCCCCTGCGCATCATTGAAGCGATGCTGTTCGTGGGGGGCGCCCCGCTGACGGCGGTCCGCGCCTGCGAGGCGGTCCGCGGGCTCACCGAGGCTCAGTTCCACCAGGCGATCGCCGCCCTGAATGCCGACTATCGCAAGCAGGGCCGCCCCTACAGCGTGCAGGCCCTGGCCCAGGGCTACGTGCTGTCGTTGCGGCCCCGCTATCGCTTCGTCACGGAGAAGCTGTTCGGCGGCACGCGCGAAGTGCGACTGTCGCCCGCGGCGATCGACGTGCTGGCCCTGGTGGCTTACCGGCAGCCCGCCACCAAGCAAGAGATCGACAGCGTGCGCGGCATGGAATCGGGAGGCCTGCTGAGGCAACTAGTCCGCCGCGGCCTGATTGCCGTGGCACAGCGGGCCGACGCGAGCCGCAAGGAAGTGGCCTACGGCACCACCGAGCGCTTCTTGAAACTGTTCGGGCTATCCAGCCTGGATGATCTGCCCCAGACGCAAGAACTGCAGAGGCTGTGAGCCGATCGATCAAGACGCTTGCAGCGCCTTGGTGATCTTGGTGACGGCCGGGGCCTGGGCCGACTGGTTATTCATTTCTTCGACGATGCGTTCGCGGATGGCCAGGAAGGCGGCGGCACATTCGGGATCGAATTGTTTGCCTGCTTGCTTTTCCACTTCTTCGAAGGCGGCTTCGGAGGCCATGCCCTTGCGATAGGGGCGGTCGGAGGTCGTGGCGTCGAAGGCGTCGGCCACCGCGACGTTGCGGGCCGGGCGCGGGTGGGGTTCGCCGGCCGGGCCGTCGGGAGTG
>JBFWSD010000606.1:0-5089 GCA_050248575.1 Gemmataceae bacterium | reverse complement strand
CGTGTCCACATCGTGCATGGAAGGCACTCGCGGTAAGAGAGTTTCGCGGGGTTCGAGCTATGTATAGCGAGTGCGCGCGGCGATTGCCACCATGGAATTGACGTAGTGGTTGATGGGGGTGTGATCGTGACGGGATGACAAGAACGCTTGTCATCCCGTCACTTTCTTCACCTTGCGCTCTGTCAGTTGTGGGAGGGCGCGGTGGTCTGCGGGTCGGTGTTGTAATCGCGGATGCTGTCGGCGAGGCCGCGGCCATCCGGCCCGAGCACGCCCACCAGGCGCGCCTTGCCGCCGCCGCTGATCGGCACCATGAACACGGCCAGCATACGGCTGTAGCGAGTGCTCGCCTTGTCCTGATCGAGGAACGGCGCCTGTTGCACCACGGATTGCACCGCCGTGTTCTTCGGCCCGAAGCCGAAGACCACGAACTTGTTGTTGGTGAGCAGCGTGGTGGAGTTATTCGGGGCGAGGCCCAGATCATTGACGAGGAAGTTGTAGCCCGACGAGCCCGCCGTGGTATCGATGCCCGTCAAGGTGACCACGTTGGTGGTGCCGTCGTGCCCGGTGCCCGTGCCCAGGTGATGGCGGAACGTGCCGCTGTCGCTGGGCACCACGCCGGCCGTCGCATCGTGCTGGAAGATGTGGCCGATGCCCGCCTCGTTCAGCGACACCTTCTGATCGAGGGCAATCGTCGTGGCAGGATCGTCTTCCAGCGTGACCGGCACCAGCAGGGCCGCCAGGTTCGGGTGGATGTTCGCGTAAATGGTGCCCGAGGTCTCGTCGATCAAGCTGTCCCAGCCGTCGGGGTATTTCTTGTTCACGCCGTAGTACGTTTCGATCATGCGTGCCGCGTCGGCCAGGTTGTAACTCTGCACGCCGGAACGGCTGCGTTCGAAGACGTCGATGAGGCGGGGTATGGCCACCGCCGCCAGTAGGGCCAGGATGGCCACCACGATCAAGAGTTCCATCAAGGTGAAACCGTTGCGTTTGCGAAGCATGGCAAGTCTCCTCAGGGGGTGTGAGTGCGAGTCGAGTCTTGTTCGGGGGGCACGGGGGACGCGCGCCGGGTTGCCCCGGCGCGCTCACCGATGGAAACGATCCAGCGGCTTGCCCCGCCCATGGGAGGACGCACATTGATTCGGATGGATCTGGTGCCGTCAAAGCATGCGCAGTGCACGCCGGGCACGATCGTCGATGTTGTGTCAGGAGAAGGTTCGCGCGCAGAACGAGCGCGAATCAGGAAGTGCAGCGCGGCGGCGGCACGGGCGGCAGCAAGGTCATGGACACCCGGCCCGGCTGTTCCTGTTCAACCCAGTCGCTCGCCAGGAAGAAGGGCTGCCAGGTGACGGGCGGAGGCACGGGCAGCACGCTGCCCACCGTGATCCAGACATTCGTGCCACTGCAACGGCACGAGAGCGGGTTCAGCGCCAGCCCGGGAGCCTGCGGCGCATGGTCTGCTTTCGGTGCACAGCAAGGTTTGCTGCAGACGGGCTGCGGCGCACAGCAGCACGACGCGGGCGAATCGCAGCCACACGCCGGCGAAGCCGGTTTCGCTTCCTTGGGTGTTTCGGGAGCGATGCTGGATGGTGTCGCCGTGGGAACGGCCCAGGTGGCGGGCACGAGAGTGGCCAGCAAGTAAGCAGCCAGCACGATGCCGCCGGTGAGTGCTCGGCGGACCCTGCGAAATCGGGCTCGCGCAGGTCGATTCATGCTGTGGGTGTTGTAAACGGGCGTGGCCCGCCAGTCAAGGACGCAGTTCACAAATTGAACGCGTCCGCTTCCCGGCTGGGGCTTTGCTCCCGGGCTCCCATGCTGGTAGACTCCAAGCCTGCATCCTGCATCCTTTGAACCCGCCAACTTGCAAACCGAGGGAGCCGTCATGAACCGTTCCATCGTGCTGGCGCCGCTGACGGCGCTGCTGCTGTCGTGTGTTCTTCACGCGGATGAGGCCAAGCTCAACCCCGTGCAACAGGACCTGGTTCAGTATCTCGATTCGATCGAGAAGGACATGATCGCCGTCAACCAGGATCTGTGGAACTTCGCGGAGGTCGGGCTGGAAGAACATCGCTCGGCGGCGCGGCTGATCGCCGTCCTCAAGAAGAACGGTTTCCGGGTCAAGGAAGGGGTCAGCAACATGCCGACCGCCTTCGTGGCCGAGTACGGCGAGGGCAAGCCCATCATCGGCATCCTGGCCGAGTACGACGCGTTGCCCGAGCTGTCGCAGCAGGTGTCGCCGCAACGCGCCCCGGTGCTGGGCCGTTCCACGGGGCATGGCTGCGGGCACTGCGCGCTGGGCACGGCCGCGCTGGCTTCGGCCCTCGCGGTCAAGAACGCTTACGACAAGCACAAGCTCAAGGGGACGATTCGCCTGTACGGCACGCCCGCCGAAGAGACGGTGATCGGCAAGGTCTACATGGTGCTCGACGGGCAGTTCAAGGACCTGGATGCCTGCCTGCACTGGCATCCGAGCACGAAGAACCGCGTCGAGTACGGCACAACCAAGGCGATCATTTCGGCGAAGTTCACCTTTCATGGTTTGCCCGCGCACGCGGCGGGCAGCCCGGACAAGGGGCGCAGCGCCCTCGATGCCGTCGAGCTCATGAACGTGGGCGTCAACTTCATGCGCGAGCACATCAAGGAAAGCAGCCGCATCCACTACGTGGTCACCAACGGCGGGCAGCAGCCCAACGTGGTGCCCGCCGAGGCGCAGGTCTGGTACTACATCCGCGCCAACAAGCACGAAGACGCCGAGTACCAGTTCGACTGGATCAAGGACATCGCCGAGGGGGCGGCCAAGATGACCCGCACCAAGATGTCGGTGCAGATCGACACCGATTGCCACGAGATCATCCCGAACCTGCCCCTGTCGCAGGTGGTGGAGCGAAATTTCTTGCTGATCGGCGCTCCCAAGTTCTCGGATGCGGATCGCAAGTTCGCCGCGCAATTGCAGGCGCCGTTGCGCGAAGCGTTTGGCCTGGATGAAAAGAAGCCGCTCAACGACGAGGTGGAAAAGCTGCCCGCCAAGCCGTATCCGGCCCAGGGGGGCTCGACCGACGTCGGCGATATCAGCTGGTACATTCCGACGAGCGGCGTGAACACAGCCTGCTTCGCGGCGGGCAGCCCGGGACATTCCTGGCAGAACGTGGCCGCGGTCGGCTCCCCCATCGGCCACAAAGGGCTGATGGTGGCGGCGAAGGTGTTGGCCCTTTCGGCTGTTGACATGTTGCAAGATCCCAAGGTCCTGGAGGCGGGCAAAGCCGACCTGGCCAAGCGCCTCGACAAGCGCAAGTACACCACGCGCATCCCCGAAGGGCAGAAGGCCCCCAAATCGATTCGTTGAGTCTGATTCATTCGATGCTGGATGTTCGAGGCATCTGGAAGTAAAGCCAACTCGAACGTCCAGCATTGACGTGTGCCCGGCTCACCCCGGAGCCGGGCCCAGCCACAGCAGCATCATCGCGCCCACGGTGGTGGTCACCACGGTGACCACGAAGCCCACCTTGAAGAACTCCCAGAAGGTGACATCGCTCTTCGAGCCCGCGAGTTGCAAGACGATGAGCGTGGCCACCGAGCCCGGGGTGGTCAGGTTGCCCGCGAAGGTGCTGGCCATCGACAGCACCAGCCACATCAGTTCGGGGTCGATGAGCGTCTTCATCATGTCGCGGGCCAGGATCACGAAGGGCACATTGGAGACAATGTTGCTGGCCACCACGGTCAAGGCACAGAAGGCGGGCACCTGCGTGTTCAGGTTGTCGCCATAGATGGGCTGACTGACCGTGCCCAGTTCGGTGAGGAAGCCGGTCTTGGCCACGCCCGCCATCACCACGAACAGGCCGCTGAAGAAAACCAGCAAGACCCAGTCGACGTCGGCCAGGATGGCCTCGGCCGGGCGGCGGCCGATCATCAACAGGATGGCTGCCCCGGTGATCGCCACCATCGCCAGGTTCGAGATGAGCGCAAAACCAATGAGCACGCCGGCAAGAATCAGCAGCGTCGTGCCCAGCAGGGTGCCATCGACCGCGCCACTCTTGTCCTCGCCCTGCGTGGTATCGGACACGGAGGCGTCAGTCTCGACGGTCTCGTCGGCCGGGCCGATGTGCCGCAGCTTGTTGCGATAGAAGAACAGCAAGATGACCGACAAGAGGGCCAGGTTGACCAGCCCGACCGGGCCCAGCCGCGACAGGAAGGGCAAGTAATCGATGCCGCTGTACACGTGAATCAGCATGTTTTGCGGGTTGCCCGTGACGGTCATGACACTGCCCACGTTGGCGCTCATGGCCAGGGCAATCAAGTAGGGGCGCCGCGCCAGCCCGGCGTGCTCCAGCGTCCGCAACAAGGGCAGCGTCAGCATCAAGCAAACCGTGTCGTTGAGGAACAACGCCGACAGGATGCCAGACACAAAAACCAGGCATACCAGCAGCAGCACGGGGGACTGCAGTCGCAAGACCCAGCGGGCCACCAGATTGAAGAAGCCCGAGTGCTCGAGATAGACGTTGAGGATCATCATGCCGGCGAGCAGGACGATGGTCTGCCCGTCGATGGCGGCCCAGGCTTCCTTGAAAGAGAGGATGCCGGCCACCACCATGGCGACGGCGCCCACGAGGACGCCGCCCGCCCGGTTCAAGGGCAGGAAGGGCACCTTCTCGAAGGCGAGAAAGAAGTAGGTGAACATGAAGATGGCCATCGCCAGGACTTCGGCAGTCGTCGACATGGCAGGCCCCTTTCAAACACTCGTCCGGTTGCCTTCGTCGGTTGGCGCCACGGGCATGCCGAAGCTTTCCTTCATCAGGAAGGCAAGCAGCGCGGCGACGCCCAGTCCGATGGGCAGCACGGCAAGCGCCAGGCGAAAGTTGGCGATGCTGTATTTTGGTTCGTCGCCCGCCATCTCGGCGCCGCCGGCAAAGGCCAGGATGGCCCCGATCACGGGCGGAAACACCGCGCCCCCCAGGTTCGACAGCCCTTGCGTGAAGCCGATGGCCACCCCGGAAGCCCGCGGGCTAGTGATCTCGAGCGCGACGGCAATGACCAGGCTGCCCTGCGAACCCAGGCAGAAGCCAATGAAAAAGAGCAGCTGGTACATCGCCGCGAA
>JBFWSD010000605.1:0-5095 GCA_050248575.1 Gemmataceae bacterium | reverse complement strand
CCCCATCAGCTGGACGGGCACCTCGTGCCTCTTGCCCAGGGATATGAGGGCACGGATATCCTTGGGAAAGCAGGAGCCGCCGTAGCCCGCGCCCGGAAAGAGGAACTGGAAGCCGATGCGGGCATCGAGCCCCATGCCGCGGCGGACGTCGTTGATGTCGGCGTCGAGGGCCTCGCACAGCCCGGCCATCTCGTTGATGAAGCTGATCTTGGTCGCCAGCATGGCGTTGGCGGCATACTTGGTCATTTCCGCGCTTTCGGGAGACATGACCAGGAACGGGTTCTCGGTGCGCAGGAACGGAGAGTAAAGCTCCTTGAGGACTTCCGCCACTTCGGGCCGGCGCACGCCGACCACGACGCGATCGGGCTTCATGAAGTCGTCGACGGCGGCCCCTTCTTTCAGGAACTCGGGATTGCTGGCCACATCGAAGGGCACCTTGACCTTGGGGGCCAAGCGTTCCTGCAAGGCGCGATTGGTGCCGACCGGAACGGTGCTCTTGGTCACAATGATGGTATTGGGGGCAAGATGCGGCGCCAGGGCATCGGCCGCTCCCCAGATTTGCGACAGATCCGGGCTGCCATCCGGCGCCGAGGGAGTGCCCACGGCCAGGAAGACGAGGCGGGCGCCGGCAAGTCCGGCCTTCAGGTCGGTCGTGAAACGCAGCCGGTCTTCGCGGCGATTGCGCTCGACGAGCTCGTGCAGCCCGGGCTCGTAGATGGGCAGCTTGCCCTCGAGCAGCATGGCGACCTTGCGTTCGTCCTTGTCGATGCCGATGACGTTGTT
This sequence comes from Gemmataceae bacterium, assembly GCA_050248575.1. GTDB lineage: Bacteria > Planctomycetota > Planctomycetia > Gemmatales > Gemmataceae > JBFWSD01. Next base: position 4,312 of record JBFWSD010000605.1, on the reverse strand, counting down.
GCCGCTTTCGGCCAGGCAGGTGCCGGTGACGAGCCCCACATAGCCGGTGCCGATGACCGCGATCTTCACGCGTGCCTCCAGTAGTGAAGAGTCCGTTTCGTCGCTTCGCCCATGAAGCGCCGCGTCAAGCAACTATTCTATGTTTTCTGCGCGGCAAGCGTAGCGCGCCAGTAGTCGAGGGTGGCCCGCAACGTTTCGCCGAGGGGAATGCGCGGCGTCCAGTCGGTGGCCTGGCGCAAGCGTTCCGGGCAACCGCACATCACGGGCACATCGACCGTGCGGCGGAGGTCGTCGCGCGGCTTCACCTGCACGCTGACCCTGGCCAGGGCCACCAGCCCATCGAGGATTTCTTGCATGGCATGCGTCGTGCCGCTGGCAACGTTGTAGACTTCGCCCGCTTTGCCGGCGCGGAGCAAGAGCTGGTAGGCGCGCACGGTATCGCGCACGTCGGTGAGGTCGCGGCGCGGCGTGAGATTGCCGGTCTCGACGATGGGAGGCTGCCGGCCCGCCTCGATGGCGGCAATCTGCTTCGCGAAGGCGGCGACCACGTAGTCGGCCGCTTGCCGGGGCCCGAAGTGATTGAAGGGGCGAGCGCGCACGATGTCGAGGCCAGGGAAAACGCTGTACTGGAAGCTGGCCAGGTCGGCGGCCGCCTTGCTGGCTGCATAGGGGTTGCCCGGGCAGAGGGGCGCATCTTCGGTGAACGGTTCGCTGCCCGCCGGCTTGCCGTAGGCCAGGCCGCTGCCCACGTACAGGATGCGCGGGTTGCCTTGCCACTGCACGACGGCATCGTAGAGGGCGCGGGTGGCGGTGAGATTGCCGAGCCAGGCTTCGTCCGGCTCGAAGAAGGATCGGCCCGTGTTGGCGTAGCCCGCCAGATGATAGATGTGCCCCGGCGCGACCTTGCGAATCAGTGCGTCGATGGCGGCGCGATTGGCGGCCAGATCGCAGCGGTGCAAGGTGACGCGCGCGGCCAGGTGCCGGAGGTTGTCGGGCCAGCAGCCTTGCCGGCTAGTACCGTGCACCTCGAGTCCTGGCTCATCAAGCAAGGCTTCGGCGAGATGGCCCCCCGCGAAGCCCGTGATCCCTGTGATCAGCACACGCATGGTAAGAAAGTAAGGGCCGCGAGGAGAATTGTAAAGACGAGCCTGAACCTGGCGGAGATCCGTGTCGTTTTCTACTACTCACGGTAGCGAGTTACGCCTGTCATAAACGCTAGAGTTTGTCTCAAATTCTCTCATAATCTTCTTGCATTTTGAATCGAGCCAGGTAGTATCGCCCTCACACTTCGCTCTTCAATTCGCTCGCCGCTTCGCCCCAGGGGGATCTGCATGAAGCCTCACCATTCCAAGGGCTTCACCCAGGAACGTTCACGTCTAGGGTTTACCTTGGTAGAGTTGTTGGTGGTGATTGCCATTATTGGCATCCTCATTGCCCTCTTGCTCCCGGCGGTACAGAAAGTGCGAGAGGCTGCCAACCGCGTTCGCTGCCAGAACAACCTCCACCAGGTCGGGCTGGCTCTCCATCTCTATCACGAAACCTCGGGCAGCTTCCCGCCAGCGCACACCGGCAACACGGGCCCCTACCAGTACCTCAGCTGGATGTCCCGCTTGCTGCCCTACATGGAACAAGAAGCGCTGTGGAAGAAGACACAGGCAGCTTACCAGTCCAACACCTGGCCGTGGGCCAATCCGCCGCATGTGGGCCTCGATCACGTGATGGCCGTCTGGGGCTGCCCTGCGGATCGCCGTGAACTGATTGCCGCCTATGCCGGGGGCTACCGGATTGCTTTCACGGGCTACCTCGGCATCAGCGGCACCGAGTCCACCAAGGGAGACGGCATCATCTTCATGAACTCGGCGGTGCGCATCTCCGATATCACCGACGGGACCAGCTCCACCTTGATCGTGGGCGAACGCCCACCCAGTTCCGACCTGTGGTACGGCTGGTGGTACGCCGGTGCCGGTCAGCCCCCTGCCCACAATGGTGCGGTTGATGTGGTCATGGGAGTGCGCGAGAAGAACACCACCGGAGGAGGATGTCCGGCGGGGCCCTACAATTTCAAGCTGGGCGACGTCAATGAAAAGTGCGACCAGTATCACTTCTGGAGCCTGCACCCGGGGGGCACCAATTTCTTGTTTGCCGACGGAGCGGTGCGCTTCATGGCTTATCGGGGTGATCTGGTGTTGCCCGCCCTGGCCACCCGGGGCGGCGATGAAGTGCCCGGAGATTATTGAGGAGCAAACATGTCACGGCGTGGAGTGTTGAAACTGTTTGCCCTGCTGGCCACACTGGGTTTGTCCGGTTGCAGCAAGCCCGCGGAGGAACAGCCACAGGAAAGGCCGCTGCCCAAGGACCGGCTGCCGCCGAATCCAGACAAGTGATCCTGCCAGAGGTCACTCGCTGGCTGCCAGCTTCCGCACCAGCTTTTCCACGTCCTCGATGCGATAGTCTCCTTCTTCGAGACTGAAACGTCTGACTTTGTGGCCCCAGTTGTCGTAGATGACAAAAGTGGGCCCGCTCACGAAGCCAAACTTCTCTTCCAGCTGCTTGTCCGTGCCAGCGCAGAGCAGATTCTGTAAGTGTACTTTCTTTTTCACGAGCACCTTCAGATTGTGCTCGCGTCGTTTCACACGCTCATCTTCCTCATCGCGTTGCAGAGGCGCATGGCAAACCGTGATGAAGGCGATCGGCCTGCCTGCTAGCCGCTGATGGAGGGCCACCACCTCTTCAAGCCACTGAATATCGGGCACGCTGTAGTCGCCCCAGATATAGACAACCACCGTCTTGCCGCGATGCGCTGCCAGCGTCTTTTGATAGTCTGCGCCGCTGACCTGGGTGAGTTCCACGCGCTGGGGTTCTGCGGGCCGCGTCTGGCCCGGCAAGCACGACTGCAACGCCCAGGCAAGAATCATGATTCTCATGGCAGGATCCTACCGCCACGGCAGAAACGACGGAAGGCCGATGCGAGTTCGCTGCCAGTTCCTCCCCGGCGCGGACGCTGGCAGGGGCGGCAGAACAGACGATACGCCCGGCGAGCGGTCCTGCTATAACACACTTCCAGTGTTCGTCGGGCGGCGGGCAGCTAGACTGTTGCGGAGACAGGCCGCGAAATGCCAGTGACAGGGCTACATCATGAACAGTTCGTTTCACGTGCGCGCACCCGGGCAGTACCTCATCGTCGCCGCGGCCTTCGTCGTCGTGATCGCCGGCATGCGCGCCGCCGAGACCATTGTCGTCCCCTTTCTGCTGGCGATCTTCCTGGCGGTGATCGGCGCTCCGGTGCTGGCCTGGCTGCGCGATCGGCGCGTGCCCACGGTGGCGGCCCTGCTGCTCGTCGCCGGCGCCTTGTCGATCGGCGTCTTCCTGGTCGTGCTGCTGATCGGCACGTCGGTGGCCGACTTCTCCCGTAACCTGCCCTTCTATCAGAATCGCCTGGAACAGCAATCGGATGCCCTGCTCGCCTGGCTCCAGAGCCACGGCATCGACATCTCCGAGCAGTTGCTCGACCAGGAGTTCAATCCGAACCTGGCCATGCAGATGGTGGGCACGCTGCTCAACGGGCTGTCCAGTGCCATCGGCAACGCCCTGATGATCCTGATCACGGTACTCTTCTTGTTGATGGAAGCGTCGGCGCTGCCGGCCAAGATGCGGGTCATCGTCGGCCCGGAACACCCTTCGTTCAACACGGTCGAGCGCATCCTCAAGGACGTACGGCACTATATCCTGCTGAAGACCCTCACCAGCCTGATCACGGGCATCCTGGTCGGCGGCTGGCTGGCGCTGATTGGCGTGGACTATCCCGTACTCTGGGGCGTGCTGGCCTTCTTGCTGAACTTCATCCCGAACATCGGTTCGATCATTGCAGCGGTGCCGCCCGTCTTGCTGGCAATCGTGCAGCTGGGCTGGCTCAGTGCCGTCTACGCTGCCTCGGGCTACACCGTCATCAACTGCGTGATCGGCTACGCGGTGGAACCGCCCTTGATGGGCCGCGGCCTTGACCTGTCCGCGCTGGTCGTGTTCCTGTCCCTCGTGTTCTGGGGTTGGGTGCTTGGCCCGGTGGGGATGCTGCTCTCCGTGCCTCTGACGATGACGGTGAAGCTTGTCCTGGAAGGGATCGACGAGACGCGCTGGCTGGCGATCCTGCTAGGTTCGGAAGCAGCCGTGACGCACCGGGCCGGGCCAACCCTGATTGCCCCGGCCCGAGAAACGACGCTGGAAGGCGGAGAAGAAGCCGAGTAAGCCTGTCTCACTCGCACGCCTTCAATGCCAGCACCGCGAAGCTGGTGCCCGCGTTGGTGATGTAGTGGGC
>JBFWSD010000604.1:0-5098 GCA_050248575.1 Gemmataceae bacterium | reverse complement strand
TTCCGATCTACCGCTCGCGGTCGCGCGGCGGGAGAGCCTCGGGATCCAGGTCAAGCTGGCGGACATCGTCCCGCTCCCAGCGGACCTTCTTGAGCAGGGTGGCCAGCTCGCGCCAGGTATTGCCGTTACAAACCAGCGAACCATCGGCAGCCTCGATCTTGCGGCCGATGAAGACGTGGAACAGCCCCAGGAGGTTGCCCTGGGCAAGCCCTTTCTGCTTGATCTGTTCCAGTAACTGAACGCGCGCATCCATGTGCTCGGCTCCCCTGCCTGGCACGGCCTAGGCACTTCCGCTGGCCTGCTGCTGCTCTGGTAATTTACCTCGTCTCTTCAGAGTTTGATACCGGAAGGGAAAAATTCTCAAAATTTCTTATTTTCCCCTTCTTATCCATTCTATCGGAGTTATGCCGTTGGCAACGGGTATAACAGGGATAGACGGGCAAGCCTGGTAATTTGTGGTGTCGCGGCCTCCTCTGGCTGGTTCTGCCCATCGCAAGCTGCCAACACCTGGCGCGTCTCCTCATCTTCGATGATGATGTTCCGTAACAGGAACGTAGTGACGGCGGGCTCGCCACGCGAAAGCTGCCAGCGGACGAGAGTCGAAGTGCAGGGCAGCGGGCTCTCCGGCCTTGCTTCCAGCCCGTCCCAGTAAGGCGGCCGCACACTCAGTTCGATCAGCCCGGTGGCAAAGCCCTGAAGCAAAACGCGGGCCAGCTCTTCCTCGACAACAGCGGCGCCGCCCGAATCTATCAACATCTCGTACGCGCGTGCGACCAGCGCAGGGAACGTCTGGTAGCGGGGCCACTCTGCCTCCAACGCCGTCATTGCTGCCTTCACGGCGGGATCACGCGATTGCATGTTCGACCCGGTGGTGGCCAGGAACTCCATCTCGACGTCCGCTGCCAGATCAACCTGCTCCCCGGTGGCCCGGGCATCCGAGCCGATCCACAACTTGTGTACCGCCGCTTGTACGGGCACGCCGCGCGGCGCTTCCTGCCGGCACAGAAGCGTCTGCCGGAAGCGGCGACACTTGAGGAAATCGAGATACTGGGCATGCAAGATCCGATCGAGCCCCGCGAGTTGCTCCGCCACCTCGGTGGGCAGTTCGAGTTCTTGCCCTTCGTTGAAGTCGGTCTCCACCAGGTAATCGAGCCCGTACCGGCGTGCCTGGGCCACGAAGTCATGGAAGTAGACGGGCTGATTGACCTCCGCGAGGTCATCGTGAAAGAGCAAGGCATCGACGTGGTGGGCGGTGCGTTCGGCCTCGGCCCGCACGGCCTGGGCCTGCGTGTCATCTGCCGAGATGCCGTGTACGAGGAAGTGGAGCAGATCGCGCGCCCGCGAGAGCTTTGCTTCCGGCGCCTGCGCGGGACTGCAGTGCAAGAGCAGCATGTCGCGAATCATGCGGCGGAGATGGCCCCCGGGCAGTGTGTTGTAACTGACATAGGCAACACCATGCGGGCTCAGGCATTGCTGGCACAGCTGAAACAACGCCGCGCGCACTTCTTCGGGGACCCACGAATAAACACCGTGCGCCAGAATGTAGTCGAACGGGCCCCAGGAAGCGTCGACGCGGCGGATGTCCTGGGCATGGAGTTCGAGGTTGTCGAGTCCGAGGTCGGCAGCCTAGGCTTGACCGATGTGAATCGGTTGTTCGGCGAGATCGACGCCGACGAACTGGCTGCCCGGCAGAAACGCGGCCAGCGCGAGCAAGTTCATGCCGGTGCCGCAACCTACTTCGAGCACGCGGCATTGCTGTGCCGGGGCCGCGGGCAGCCCGTGCAGCACCGCAAGCGTCTCCAGCCGTCTCGGATCGGCTTGCGGCAACGGATAGCTGGGATACAGCACCTGGTCGTAAACGTTGGCGGCAGTTTCCGACATTCAATTCCCACCGGAACGCACTTCGGGAAGCGGGTATTCGGAGATGGGCAGCCCCGAGCCGGGCAGCTCTTGCAGCCTTTGCCACGCGCGTGTGACCCGTACTTCTTGCTCGGCCACGTAGGCGGCATCGAGCGAGTTCTTGGCAAAGGGACCCGGACAAACAACCGGTGCAAACTCGGCCGCGACAATGAACTGGGCCAGCGTCGGATTGCAGCGAATGTGCCGCTCCCTCGAGTTGGGCAGCTCGCGCGCCGACACCTCGCCCAAAACGTAGCGAAGATAAAGGTCCGAGTCGACCATTTCGGCCACATCGCTGCCGCACACGTCGCAGAGGTAGCCTTCGTCACAACGTGCCATGACCCTGAGCGCTCCTTTCAGATTCACCCGCCTACGCGGGGAGCCCAACAGCTATATTAACGGAGCGGGAGCGCAAGCTGGTGGCAGCCGGCGCGTTTTTCTGTGGGGAGTGAACACGCACTGCATGAGTTCCGAGCGGCGATCTTTGTGGCGATACCTGCGCGGCCTGGCCGTGCCCATGCTGCTGTGGGCATTGTTCGTCGGGCTGCTTGCCGAAAATCTACGCGCCCGCTTCAAGGCCGACGAGCACTACGACGAGGCGGCCCTCCGCGAATGGGTCGACGAATCGCGCGTATTTCGCGATGCGTTGCCCGAACTGGTGCGCGGCTATCTCGATGAGCAGTCCAATCCCACCGGCCGCGTCCCGGGCTACGACGAGCTCATCCGCGCGCAGTTAGAAGCACTCGGGAACCCGGTGCGCATGTACCAGGCCCAGCTGCCCCTGTTTCCGACGATTTACCGGATGGAGGTTCGCTTTCAGGATAAGAATCTGCCGCCGATCGTCTGGGAGTCGGGCGTGCCGCGGCCCAGGCAGAGCGACCAGGTCCATCGTCTCGATCATGGCTTGCTGGGCAGCACCGACGACCGGGCCACGCTGCACTTCGAGTATCAGATGCACGCGTACAACAAACGGCAGCGCGACGAGGCGGCCGCCAACACCAGACTTCGCTGGATCACCTTGCTGGCGGTCGCGGCCACCGCGCTTTCATTCTTGTGGATTGCCCTCTTTCAGCGGCAGGAACGTGAGCGCGAGCGGCATCGCGCCGCCGCCCGCGAGCAGATCGACGAGGCGGAACGACTGGCCCTCGAAGAAGAACTCCGCCGCCGCGAGGCCGAACGCAAGCACGAGGAAGCCGAACGCAGCCTGCTCGAGCAACGTCTGGCCACCCAGGCCGCCGAGCGCCAGGCCCTCGAACTCAAATCGCAGCTCTATGCCTCCATCGGCATCATGGCCGGTTCCTACGCCCACAATATCAAGAACTTGCTGGTTCGCCCCAACGACCTCCTGCGCCGCTGCCTGGAAGCCGACGGGCTATCCACCAATCAAAACGACATGCTGGTCGAGGTCCGCCGCACGCTGGGCACCGTCACCGAACGCCTGCAGCAGATCTTGCAGACCGTGCGGCGCGATCCGCACACGGCCGAATTGAGCCGTCTCGATCTCAATGCGGTCGTGCGCGACATCCAGGCAACCTGGGACGACCTGGCCCGGGAAAAGTGGAAGCTGACGCTGCAGAGCGAACTGGCCGATGGCCCGCTCTGGATCGACGGGGATGCTTCTCACTTGCAGCAGGCCATCGAGAACCTGCTCTTCAATGCCCGCGACGCTACTTTCGAGATGCGCAACACGTTGCGGCTGCAAGCGCGGGGCAACGGCGCTCAGCCGCGCGATGAGGCGAGTATCAAGAAAGCACTGATCGAGGCCGCCGCCTGGAAGGGCTCGGTGACCATGCGCACGCGCCGCGACAGCGAGGCGGTTGTGCTCGAGGTGGCGGACAATGGCATCGGCATGAACGAGGAGGTGCGCCGCCGCTGCACCGAGACGCACTTCTCGACCAAGCGCGACAATGCCCTTTACGAGGGCCACTCCACCGGCATGGGGCTAGGACTCTCGTTCGTGGTCGTCGTGCTCGACAACCACCGGGCCAGGCTGGAGGTCGAGTCGCAGCCCGAAAAAGGGACGCTGTTCCGGGCGCGTTTTCGCACCAACAACGCGGAGTAGCGAACGATAAGCTTGGATCTGGACGACGGTTAGGACTCGGTCGCCGTAGCTTCGCCTTCCTTGGAGCCGGTGGCGGCCATGCTTTCTTCCATTTCCTGTTCGCCGTCGTCGTCGGGCTCGTTGATGTCCTTCAGTTCGTCGGGCGGAACGTTGCGGACCTTTTCTTCCATCTCCTTGCCCGGCTTGAAGGTGACGACGTTCTTGGGCGGAACGTCGACCCGTTCTCCAGTGCGCGGATTACGTGCCTTGCGTGCCTTGCGCCGTTTCACTTGAAATACGCCGAAGTTACGCAATTCGATGCGGTGGCCGCGATCTTCTATGAGGGTGTCCACGATGGCGTCAAAGGTCATCTGGACGATTTCCTTCGTTTGTAACTGTGTCAGCCCGATCTTCTCGGAGATTTGCTTGACGATTTCTTTCTTGGTCACGGTGCATCTCCCGTGGAACAGAGGAGCCGGTACCTTCCGGCCCGGTGGGTGATCGCTTCAAGTGTAGAGATGACATGGGGTAATGTCAAGAAAAATCGGTAGTTCAAGCGATTCAAGCGGGCGGCGGCCCCTGCTGCCAGCGGGCTTGCAGCCGCTCGAGCCCCACGTGCTTGAAGCGGTCGAGCAGGACCGCACCCAGAATGACCAGCCCCATTACGATGAGCTGGTCGGGGGCGCGCAGGCCGAGCAGGTTCATGCCGTTCTGGATCACGCCGATGATGAAAGCCCCCAGGAGCGTGCCCAGCATGTTGCCCTCGCCCCCCTGGAGGCTGGTGCCTCCCACGACCACTGCGGCGATGACGGCCAGCTCATAGTTGATGCCGTAGGTGGGCAAGGCGCTCTTGAACTGCGAGGCCATGATGATGCCTCCCAGCCCGGCGAGCAAGCCGCCCAGGGCATAGGCAAAGAGTCTGACGCGCTGCACGGGCACGCCGGAGAGCCTGGCCGCTTCGAGGTTGCCGCCCGTGGCGTAGACGTAACGGCCCAGGGTCATGCGCGTCATCACCATGTGGGCCAGCGCATAGAGCACGACCATCAGGATGACCGGGTTCGGGATACCCCAGGTGCTGCCCAGACCGAGCCATTGATACGACGCCGGGATGCTAGTCACCGATTGCTCGTTGGCGATGCGGTACGCCAGCCCGCGGGC
>JBFWSD010000603.1:0-5106 GCA_050248575.1 Gemmataceae bacterium | reverse complement strand
CCAGGTGGAAGCACGCATCCTGGAACTGACTGATTTCCTGTGTAAACAGGCGCAGGCCAAGGGTAGTGAGGTGTTCAGCGACCGCTCGCCCGCGGCTCGATCGGGCATCGTCTCCTTGATCGTGCCGGGTCATGATCCAAAGGAAGTGGTACAGCGTTGCCGTACTCTGAAAATCGCCGTCAATCACCGGGCGGGCCGCGTGCGCGTCAGCCCGCACGTCTACAACGAGCCCGCCGAGATCGAACGTTTCATCGCGAGCGTTTGAGCTCCTCCAGTTCTCGCTCGAGCCGATGAATCACGAACGCCTGTTCCTCTGGATGTTCTTGCAGGCGCGCCTCGACCAGATCGATCACGCGCCGCTCAAAACGGCAAGGTCCGCGACCTTCGGGGTAGTAGCGGGCCAGCAATTCCCGGTGTTCGTCGGAGAGCCGAGCATGCAGACGCTGGAACTCAGCACCAGCCTCGGCGAGCGAATAATCGCCGGCAATGACCTCGTCAACGATCGCAAGCTGGGTGCGCGTGTTGGCTTCGATCAGCTTGCATTCGTATTCCAGCCGCCAGCCCACGACGCGGTCGTGTGACAGGGCAAACGTGGTCAGCACGGCCACCGTCAACAAGTAACCGAGCAGACAGAAAATGACTGTCGCCAAGGTCATGGTGAACAAGCGTAGGAGTTTCGTTCTGGTTGCGCGCAGCATGGCAAGTTCCCCGTTGCTGGTGGTCCTTGCAGCCCTCTATTCTCTGAAGCGTGATGCGGGCACGGATGGGGCGCAAAAAAAACAGCAGTCAGCAAGCGCGGTGCAAGCTGACTGCTGATCGCTCTTTGCGGAACAAGCTACTTCTTTTTCCGCTCGATCAGGTCCTTGAGCTGGCCCGCCTGATCGGGCTGAATGGCCTTGAAGGTGCCGTTCTTGAGAATCACGTATACTGGACCGTTATTGAACCGGCCGAACACCTCGGGCAAGGGCTGCCCGGGCTCATACTTCAAATCGGCCGGCTTGGTCCAGTAGACGGCCACCTCGTCGGAATCGGCCGAGAGGACCAGGATCGTCTTGTCATCGATGTCGGCGGACTTGAGGCCCTTCTTGCCCTCGAAGGCCGTGTTGGGGCCAGTAAAGACCAGATCGGTAGTCTTGAGACGTTTGCCGCGCTTTCCCTGCGGGCCGTCGAGATCGATCTCATCGGAGTAGGCGAAGTTCTCCACGGCCCGGAAGACCTGGGGCATCTTCTTGATGAGCCGCTTGTTATGCAAGCTATCCCACGGCTCATCGAGCTTGAACTGCTTGAACAGTTCCTCCTCGCCCAGGTAGGGCAACAATGCCACGCGCCAGCTGAGATTGGGCTCCCCCTTGGAATTGAGCAGCGCGGCGGGCGGATAATGCCCCTTTTCCTTCTGGTATTTCTCGAGGGCAGCACTCAGCTTCTTCATGCGCATCTCTTCCTGCTTTTCTTGCTCCGGTGAGGAGAAACGACCGAAACTGCTGAATCCGCGACCGGCCATCAGATATGTTGCCGCCACCATGAGCATTGCGCCGCCGCCGTTCTTGAGCACCAGCCTCTTCTCATAGTCGAGGTTGTAGCTGACGGCAGCGTCCTTCTTTTCGACAGGCGTCTTCTTGACCACCTCGTCGAGATCGCGCAAGAATCCCGCGGCCAGCAAGATGCCGAAGCGGCCGCCGATGTCGCCGAGCTGAACCTTGTCGGCGTCCTTGCGCAGTTCCGCGTCGAGCTGGTTGATGCCCATGCCAAGCCCGAGCCGGGCCAGGTCGAGCAAGCTGCGCAGCGCCTTCGCGCCCGCCTCCGCTTGCTTGCCGTCGGCAAAATCGAAGCGCGTGTGCAACTGGAGTTTGCTGTCAAAGTCGAACGACACCGTGGCACACTGGGCCACCAAGAGGGGCTTGAGGTCGGGCGGCAACGCATTCGCCATGGGATGCTTGACCAGCGAATCCGGATTCCAGCCGAAGACCGCCAGATGCTGCTTGCTGGCTTCGGCGAGGGCAGGATCCAGCGGCCCTTGCCGCTTGCCCGACATGTCAAAGAACTTGACCAGGGAATCCTCGGCGCCGAACACGAAAGTCTTGTCGTCGAGGAAGGCCAGCCCGCTCCACATGTCCTCGCTGAACTGGTAGAGATGGTTGCCGTACTTCTTCTCGCGGAGCTTCATCTGTTTGATCAGCCTGGCCCGGTCGATGGGATTCTTGGCCGCGACGATCGCCAGGGCGGAGACGGCCTCGGGATCGACTTGTGGAATGGGCCGGGACATCGTCTCCACGCCGAGGAAGACGATCGTCACCCGCTCGATATCCGCGGGATTGGGGGCAAACATCTTCTGGAAATCCTTGATGGCTTCTGGCCCGGCCTTGGCGATGAAGTGGCGGGTGTCGGCCAGCAGGTCGTTTTGCCACAGTTCCACGGCACGGATGTGTACGAAGCCGGCGGCGTCGCGCGGTACCGCATCGAGATCCGCAGGCAAGGCGGCCACCGCGGGCCGGGCCAGCAAACTACCGCTCAACACCAGCAGCGCCACTGCCAGACGGGACGGAATGGTCATCTTGGGCTCCTCAGCTGAAATGGCTCGGTGAAAATGCCCCTGCATTCTACAACACTTCACACCGGGGGACGGTGCGAGTTTTTCACATCCCTAGTTCGCTGTTCGATACCGATTATTTGTAACTTCCTGGCCCGGCCCGACTACAATGTCCGCGGCGGGCTCTTTCTCCACCTTTTACTCGCACTGAGTCGCCGATGACCAACTCCACGGCCATCTATCCAGGCATGTTCGATCCCATTCACCTGGGACACCTCGACATCATCCAGCGCGGCAGTCGCCTCTTCAATCGCCTGGTGGTAGGGGTCGGTCACAACCCGGAGAAAGTGCCCATCTTCAGCGTCGAGGAACGTTGCGAGCTGATCAAGCAGGTGGTGGCGCCGTTCGCCAACGTCGAAGTCACCCCCTTCACCGGGCTGGCCGTCAACTTCGTCCGCGAGTTCGGCGCCCGCATCATGCTCCGCGGGCTGCGCACCTTGAGCGACATGGAATACGAGTTCAGCATGTCGCTGACCAACCACGCTCTCGATCCCGAGATCGAGACCGTCTTCCTGATGGCCACCGAACAATACTCGCACGTGAGCAGCACCCTGATCCGGCAGATCGCCACTTATGGCGGGGCTCTCAAGCCCTTCGTCCCCGAAGCGGTGCGGCTGGCCCTGGGAAAGAGACTGCCCCCAAGACAGTGAGCGGGAATAAAGAGAGAGTTGAGAATTGTGGATTATGCCTAATTCACAATTCTCAACTCTCTCTTTCAATCAGGCCGCCTCGCCTTCATCCTGTTGCTGCAGCAACCAGAGCAACTCCTGATCGTACAGGCGCATCTCCTCGAGCGGATGGAGCGGAGTCAGCTCATCGAGTTGCTGGATGGCAAACTGCACATCTTCGAGCGTCATGGCCCCTGACGCACCATCCAGAGGCAACTCGTAGCCGGCCAGCGAATGACTCACCGGCGCCGCCCGCAGGGAACTGGAGGTGAGGAAGAAGTGAATCTCACCGCGGCCACGCCGCTGCAAGAGTTGATAGGCAAGTTCGAAGACAACGGCGGTGAGGCGGAGTTGCGATTTGAGTTCGAGGCCAAGCAGGCGGGCGAGTTGCCGCGTCCGCTGCCGCACACGCAAGAGATCGACACGGCGGCGGAATTGCACGCGCAGGATGGGCTCACTCATCGTCGTCCTCCATGACAGGATGAATCGTCCCAGGCAAGGCGAATTCTAACAAAGAACGCGCAAATTCCGCAAGCGCGGCTGGCTACGCGGGCGGGCGGGCCGACGACTCCGCCTTCTCTTTTTCGGGCAAGTCGATTACCAGGGGCGGCCTGTCGAAGCGGGCCCGGATGCGATTGATCGTGTTGCGAACCCCTTGCCGCCGCACGATGGCCCGCTCCAGCCTGCGCTTGCCCGGAAAATCAAGCAGCATCAAGCCGATCAAGATTGTCAAGATGCCCTGCCCGGGCACGCCGGGCAACGACAGCACCACTCCCAGCGCGATCAGCAATATTCCGAGCACGTTCTTCCCCAGATGGAAGAGCACGCGCAATACCGGATGTTGATCGGGCCACCATTCCTCCGCGATGCCGTTGACGAAATAGTCAGCGGGCAGTTTCACCAGCACCCAGATCGACACCGCCAGGCTGCCGACAAAGCTGGCCACGAAAATACCGAAGCTGAAGAGGAACGTCTCCCACCAGCTGAGCTGCCGAAAATAGTCGAGGATCGCATCCATCTTCGAACTTGCCGCGTTCCGTTGGTCTCCATCCAACTGAATCGTAGGTGCCGGGCAGCCCTCAATCAAGCTCGTCAGGGAAGCGGCGCATCCGCGGACAGACAAAGCTGACCTGCACTTCGCCTCGACCCCGGCGCAGCATCAAGAAAACCGCCTACGGTGCACCATGTGCGCAGATTGCGAACGAGCTCATTACTTTGTAGGATTGTCAACAAAATGCTTTCCCGCGCTGGCGACCGCTCCTATAATCGGCTCAAACCGCTCGTCGAATGACTCGGAGGATGTCATGAGCAGGATCGGTATCGTTGGCTGGGTGTTCCTGACCATCATTGCTGCCGGCCAGGCCCAGGACAAGCGGGCCAACCGTCTGGCCCACCTCGACAACGTCGACCTTTACTATCCCGCGCAGTCATTCGCCAGGCTCACCACGCCCCAATGGATCGGCGAAGAGGGCGTGGAAGCCGTCGTCATCCTCGGCATCGACGACATGCGGGGACACGAAAAATACGAAGCCTTCCTCCGCCCCATCCTGCGCCGGCTCGAAAAGATCGACAAGCGGGCCCCGGTCAGCATCATGACCAATCGCATCGACCCCAAGGAACCGCACCTGCAAGAGTGGCTCGAGGAAGGGCTCAGCCTGGAAACCCATACCTACGATCACCCGTGCCCGCTGCTGCAAGGCGGCGACTTCGCCAAGGCCCGCACCACCTACGCACGGTGCGTCGACCTGCTCGGCGAAGTGCCCAATAGCAAGCCAGTCGCCTTCCGCATGCCGTGCTGCGATTCGCTGAACACACCCAGCCCGCGTTTCTTCGCGGAGATCTTCAACCAGA
>JBFWSD010000602.1:0-5109 GCA_050248575.1 Gemmataceae bacterium | reverse complement strand
CGCCTCCTGCATGCCCGGCAATCAGTACGCAGTTGCCTCCGGAACCAGCCAGGCCGCGCCGCATGTCGCCGGGCTGGTCGCCGTGATGCTATCGTCCAGTAGCCCGGTGCAGCCCTTCCCTCCCACGCCGGGCACCCCGGGCACTCCCGGTACACCCTCTCAGCTCGTTCAGGCCAACATTCCCACGATCCGCAATCTACTGATCACGACCTTCATTCCTGGCAAGCCTGCCACTCCCCCCACGCCAGGAGGATCAAGCGCCGATCCTGCCACGATCAAGCAGAGGCTGATCGACAGCGCCGTTGAACAAATACCAGGTTCGCACGGCGAGAATCGCACGTACCCGCTGGTGAACGTCCGCAGGTTGCAGTGACCTCACGCCAGCAGCGTCTTGATGGTGGCGATCAGTTCGTTCTCCGCCACAGTCTGCTGGGACCGCCGCTTGCCGTCGGCATCGAGCTGCAAGTCTTTCAGGTTCCACACGCTGTCGGCAAACTCCTTGGTGCCCGCGATGAGGGCCAGCCGGAACCCACGCCGGTCGGCATACTTGAGTTGCGCGTCGAGCTTCTTGGCATCGGGATAAACCTCGACGCCGATGCCAGCTCCGCGCAGCTGGCGGGCCACACGTTCGTAATCGCCAAGACGTTCGGCATCGAACTGGACGACCAATACCGGCGCCGGCGTGGCCGTCTTCGGGATCAGCTTGAGCTCGTCCATGGCGGCCAGCAGGCGGTCCAGGCCAAGAGATGCCCCCACGCCGGGCAGTTCCTGTTTGGTGAAGGTGCCGGCCAGGTTGTCGTAGCGGCCCCCCGAGCAAACGCTGCCGATGCCGGGCAGGTCTTCCAGGAACGTTTCATAGATGGTGCCGGTGTAGTAATCGAGGCCGCGGGCGATCGATAGATCGAGGCGGATCTTGTCCCTGGGCACGCCAGCTTGTTCGCTCACGTCGAGAAGCTGGCGCAGCCTGGCAATGCCGTCGGCGGCGCGTGGATTGTTGCCAAACTCAGACTGCACGCGGGCAAGCTTGTCTTCGTTGGAGCCCTCGGCCTCCGCGAGGATGAGGACGCGCTCGGCCTGTTCGCGGCGCGTGCCCGCCTTCTCGGCCATCTCGGCAATCACGGCTTCCTTGCCGACCTTGGGGAGTTTGTCGAGGGCGCGCAGCAGGGGCACGGCTTGCTCGAGCAGCCCCATTTCTTCGAGGAGGCCGTTGAGGAGCAAGCGATTGTTGACCCGGATCGACACGCGGTCGAAGCCCAGCGCGGCCATCAGGTCGTTGATGGCCAGGGCAATCTCGATGTCGGCCGCGTTGGCGGTGGTGCCGATCGTGTCGAAGTCGCACTGCCAGAACTCGCGGAAGCGGCCATGCGCCGTGTTCTCGCCGCGCCAGACCGGGCCGAGGTGGTAGCGTTTGAAGGGCGTGCCCAGCACACCGATATGTTGAGCGGCAAAACGTGCAAAGGGCACCGTCAGATCGAAGCGCATGGCCACGTCGCGGTCGCCCTGGTCCATGAAGCGATAGATCTGGCGGTTCGATTCCTCGCCTCCCTTGTCGACAAGGATCTCGGCATACTCGAGTGCCGGCGTGTCGATGGGCGCGAAGCCGTAGGAACGAAACACGCCGCGTGCCTTCTCCAGCAACTGCTCGCGGACGATCTGATCCGCGGGCAGAAAATCGCGAAAGCCTTTCAAGGTCCTGGGTTCGATCTTCACAGCCACTCCTTCCACGAGATGCATGCCGGACACACACGGCACGGGCGAGGTTCATTCAAGAGTGGATTGTAAGGATTGGCGGGCAGCCGTACCACCGACGGCGCGATCAGCGCGTCCAGCGCAGGTGCAGGCTGCCCAGGCTCAGGCAGACAAACCAGCCCAGGCCAAGGATGATCTGCCCGACCAGCGGGAACCAGGCAATCAAGCCCGCAAGCAGAAAGAAGAGGCCGCCCCAGACGTAGAACCAGCCCCAGATGGTCGTGCCCAGAGTGATGAACACCATGCCGCTGAGCACGGCCAGGAACGGGGCCATGGGCAGCGTGTCGTCGACCCCCAGGATGGCACGCACGGCCACGATCGCCAGGAAGCCCCCGAAGTAGGCGGGCAGCAGCGCCCAGAGCTGTTGTTCGAGTGCGGTCCGCCCGGTCTGGCGTTGTGGGCGATACACCATGGCGAAGTAGAACATCAACGCGATCTGCACCATCTTGGTCAACAGCACCAGTGCCCATCGTCCCGACGGCGGAATCGTCACGCTGAAGATGTGTACCAGCAGGCACCCCAGCAGGATGGTGACGCCTTCAAGGAACAGCACGCGGCTCCAGTCGTGCACCACCGTGTCTTGATGGCGACGCTGGAGCACCTTGCCGACGCGCGTGGTCCAGGTGAAGGGGTGGGCCTCGATCGGCTCGCCGCGCAGATAGGCGCGGAGATCGCGGGCCAGGGCCGCCGCCGACCGGTAACGGTCATCGGGCCGCTTGGCCAGCGCCTTCAGGCAGATCGCTTCCAGATCGCGCGGGATGGCCGGGTTGAACTGCCTGGGCTCGGGGACATTGCCCTCGACCACCTGGTAGGGCAAGAGATGCGTTGGCCCGATGAAGGGCAACCGGCCCGTGAGCAGCTCGTAGAGGATCGCGCCCAGGCTATAGACGTCGCTGCGGGCGTCGGCCTGATGACTGTGGCCTGCGGCCTGCTCGGGCGCCATGTACGCTAACGTGCCCAGGATGCGGCCATCGGAGGTGCCGGTCGTCTCGGTCTCGGCATAGAGGCGGGCCAACCCGAAATCGAGCACCTTGGGCTCGCCCCGCTCGTCGACCAGAATGTTGGCAGGCTTCAGGTCGCGATGATAGACGCCGTGGGCATGGGCCGCGTCGATGGTCTCGGCCACGCGGGCCACCAGGTCGGCCATCTGGGCCAGCGTGGCCTGGTGTTTGCCGCACCACGTACGCAGGTCGACGCCGTCGACATACTGCGTGGCCAGGTAATAGGGAGGCCCTTCGCGGCTGTAATCGAAGAGCTGGACGATGCCGGAATGTTGCAGCTTGGCGGTGGCACGGGCCTCGCGCCGGAAGCGTTCGACGATCTCCACCTGATTGAGCTTGCCGGGATGAAGCACCTTGAGGGCCACGGCCCGCTGTAGTTCGCTATCGAACGCCTTGTAGACGACGCCGAACCCCCCCGAGCCAAGCTCGCTCTCGATGCGATAGGGGCCGATTTTCTCGGGAAGCCGGGCCGACGCGCTATTGCCGTCCAGCCCACCCAGGCCAAGGTGATCGAGAGCCTGAATTGCGGAGGCCAGTTGCGGAAAACGTCCGAGCAGCCCGGCGCGGTCGATGTTCGTGCCCGCCTGGCGGGCATCGATGAGCTGGTCGATGGCGTCGGCCAGCTCTTCCTCGCGGTAACTCAGGGTAGTGGAGGACTCATTCATAGGCACACATTCACAACCTCTTGATTGTCGCGTATTCAGTTGCCGCGCGGCAAGCTCTATTTGGCGCTCCGCCACTCACAGAAGCTATACCTCGACAGGGGCCGCCAGGTTTTTCCCATCGCGATCTCCCTGATTCCGCAACAGCAAGTACGATAGTGACAGGAGCAACCGTGTTTCTCGCCTCGAGAGAATCCATGGCCAGCGAACTCGATCTTCAGCTCGATTACTTGCCCCGCTTGCCGCGCCGGCTCGATTTCCGGATTGGCTGCATCGGCACCGGCTTCATCATGAGGGACTGCCACCTGGTGGCGTACCGGCAGGCGGGCTTCAATCCCATTGCCATCGCGGCCCGCGATCCGGTCAAGGCCCGCGAAGTTGCCGAGCAGCACTGGATTGCCCGGCTGCACGACACAGTCGACGAGCTGCTGGCCGACCGCGAGATCGAAGTACTCGACGTGGCGGTGCCGCCCGACGCGCAGCCCGACATTATCCGGGCCGCCTGCAAGCAGAAACATCTGAAGGGCATCCTGGCCCAGAAGCCGCTGGCCATGACGGTGCCCGAGGCGAAGGAGCTGGCGCAGCTCTGTGCCGATGCCGGCATTCGTCTGGCGGTCAATCAGAATATGCGTTACGACCAGTCGGTGCGGGCCCTCAAGGACCTCTTGCGGCGGGGCTGGCTCGGCACGCCGGTGCTTGCCACCATCGAGATGCGGGCCATCCCGCACTGGATGCCCTGGAGCGAGAAACTGCACTCGCTGTCCACGTTTGTCATGAGCATTCATCACCTGGATACGTTTCGCTACTGGTTCGGCACGCCGGCGCGGGTGCTGGCGAGCACGCGGCCCGATCCGCGTACGAAGTTTCCGCATGAGGACGGCATCAACCTGTACATCCTGGAGTACGAAGACGGCAAACGGGCGGCGAGTTGGGACGATGTGTGGACCGGTCCGGCCCGCGAAGGGGCCGAGAGCGACATCGGGATTCGCTGGCGCGTGGAAGGCACCGAAGGGCTGGCCCGGGGAACGATTGGCTGGCCCAGTTATCCGGCCCGGACCCCGAGCACGCTCGATTTCACGACGGCGCAGCGGCCCGGCTACTGGTTTTCGCCGCGCTGGCAAGAAGTCTGGTTTCCCGATGCCTTCGTGGGGACGATGGCCCAGTTGTTGTGTGCTCTGGAAGATGACGCCGAGCCCGAGATCAGCGGCCGCGACAATCTCGAGACTGTTGCCCTGTGCGAAGCCGTCTATCAAGCCGCGAAGCAACATCGTGTCACGACCGTTCAAGAATTCCTGGGTACGTAAGCCGGCTTGAGAAACAGGCATGCCTAAACTCATCGTTGGCTGTGGCTACCTCGGCACGCGCGTCGCCAGGCTCTGGCTCGACGCTGGCGAGCAAGTCTACGCCCTCACGCGCAGCCGAACCGACGAATTGAAAAAGCTTGGTATCGAACCGATCGTCTGCGATGTGACTGATCGGGACAGTGTGAGGGGCGGCCTTGCTGCGCTCAATCTGGACAAGAAGTGGAGCTTGGTCTACTGCGTGGCCCTCGATCGTAGCTCGGGCCGTTCCATGCGCGAGGTCTATGTCGACGGGCTGCGCAACTTCCTCGCCGTCTGCCCGGAAACGAACCGTCTCATCTACGTGAGCAGCACCAGCGTCTACGGGCAGGTCGATAGCGAGGAGGTGGACGAGAT
>JBFWSD010000601.1:0-5132 GCA_050248575.1 Gemmataceae bacterium | reverse complement strand
TGGTCTGGTGCGTGATGGGGGGCACCAGGTAGCGGCGGGCAATCTCGTACACCGTGGCGTTGTCGGCCGTGAAGATCAGCACGCGGTCGTCGCGATGATGGGCCAGCAGCGTCTCCAGCATGTGCAGCTTGGCCGGCGCGGCCTGGGCCAGTTTCTTCTGCTCGCGATAGGCCTGAAAGGCGGCGCGGCCCTCGGCGGAACGGGATGTTTCCTGGAGGAAGCGTTGCCAGCCCTGCGGGCCGCCCATCGAGATCCTTCTGGCCTCCACGAAACCGCGATAGGCTTCGCGGGCAATGCGATAGCGTTCCTTTTCCTCCGGGCCAAGGTCCACATACACGCGCTCGACGCGGTAGCCCGCCAGGTAGTTGCCCGACAGCTGTTTGATCTCGCGGCGATAGACGATCGGGCCAACTAGATCGTACAACAACTCATGACGGCCATCGGTGCGTTCGGGGGTTGCGGTCAGCCCGAGCCGATAGGGGGCAATCGAGCCAATCGCCGACATCAAGAAGCTTGGCCCGGGCAGGTGATGACACTCATCGAAGACCACCAGCCCGTAGCGGTTGCCCCAACGTTCGACGTGGAGGTAGGCGGAATCGTAGGTGGTGACCGTGATCGGCTGGAGCTCGTAGTAGCCGCCGCCGAGCAAGCCGACGGGCACGTCGAAGGCCAGCGTCAGCTCGCTGTACCACTGGTTGAGTAAGTCAATCGTCGGCGTGACGACCAGCGTGGGCCGCGAAACCTTGGCGATCGCCAGGATGGCCAGGAAGGTCTTGCCTGTGCCGGTGGGCAGGACGACAACGCCGCGGCCCTTCTCCTTCCACCAGATTTCCAGCCCTTCGCGCTGATGCGGGAAGGCCTCGCGCTCGGTGCGCAGCTTCCAGTCGCCGGGCTCGTAGGCGCGGGCTTCGTCCGTGTAAGGAATCTTGTGCCGGCGCAGGTGTTCGACGATGGTCCGGTAGTGGCGGGCCTCGGCCCGCACCGTGGCAGAACGCGGATCGAAGCGGCAACCGGGCAGCTCTTCGAGCTGTGCCGCTTCCGGCCCGGCGAGCAAGAGCGTGCCGCCATCAAAGGCGAGATGGACTTCCATGGAGGAAGTGTATGATGACGTTGGAGTCCCGGCTTCAGCCGGAAGGAACGTCGAGAGAGCTGTGAACAAACTCGATTTCCAAACAGCCCTGGATTCGAAGCGTGTCCTGCTCATGGACGGAGCCATGGGCAGCGAACTCTTGCGCGCCGGGCTGCCCGCCGGCACGCCGTGCGAGGTGTGGAATCTGACCCATTCAGAAAAGGTGCGCGCCATCCATCGAGACTACGTCGAGGCCGGGGCCGATTGCCTGGTGACGAATACGTTTCTGGCCAGCCCGCCCTGGCTCGGACGGCACGGGCTGGCAGACAAGCTCGAGGAAATCACTGCTGCAGCCATCGAGCTGGCGCGGCAAGCCGCCGGGCCCGATCGATTCGTGCTGGCGAGCGTTGGCCCGCTGGGCGATGACCCGGAGTACCTGGATGCCTGCTTGCGGCGGATGTTGCCCGTGCTGAACGAGGCGGACGCGATCCTGTTCGAGACCTGGTCCGTCATCGAGCTCATCGACGTGCTGCGCAGCATTGACGCCCCGGGCCGCCTGCCCTGGTTGGTTTCATTTGCTTATCGGCCCGGGCTGGACCCTCATTCCTTCGAGCTGGAAGCGGGCATGAGCCCGCAGCAAATCGCGGAAGCGTGTACCGACGTGGTCGCGGCCCTTGGCATGAACTGCGGGCTCGCCGTCGATCTCGCTGCCAGCGCGGCCATCCTGCGCGCCTACCGAGTGAAGACGAGCTTGCCCCTGCTGGTCCGTCCCAACGCGGGCACGCCTGTCGAGGTGAACAAGCAATGGATCTACCCATGTACGGCGGCTGACTTCGCCGGCGGGCTGCCCGGTTTGCTCGAGGCCGGCGCCGCCCTCATTGGCGGCTGCTGCGGTAGCACACCTGCGCACATTGCTGCGCTTCGCCCCATCATCGATGACTGGAACAAATCTCGTTAAGGCTCCCGAGCCCTCGCGGTTTGCTGCGGAGTGGCCGGGGACGGTTCCCGGCGGAACACGGATACAGTTCAGGAGAGTTCATCATGAAGCGATTGCTGTGTGGATTCGCGATGGCCGCCCTGCTGGGTTTCGCGGCGTGTCACAACACAAGCGCCGCCGACAAGGAAAAGGACATCGTCGAGACCGCCGTGGCCGCGGGCCAGTTCAAGACGTTGGCCCGGGCCCTGCAAGCTGCCGACCTCGTCGACACGCTCAAGGGGAAGGGGCCGTTCACGGTGTTCGCGCCCACCGATGAAGCCTTTGCCAAGTTGCCCAAGGGGACACTGGATCGTCTGCTCGCCGACAAGGAAGCACTGAAAGGAGTACTCCTCTATCATGTTGTGCCGGGCAAGGTGACGGCCGCTGACGTGGCCAAGCTCGACTCTGCCAGGACCGTGGGCGGCAAGCCTGTCCGCATCGACGCCGGCAAAGGAGTCAAGATCAACGACGCCAAGGTCATCAAGGCGGATATCATGACCTCCAACGGCGTCATCCATGTCATCGACACGGTATTGCTGCCCCCGAAGTGAGACCAGCAACTTGCGAGCGCGGCGAACGCCACCGTTCTCGTCGCGCCCTGTTCGTTGTGTGCCAGGCATGTCGTGAATGAGGAGGTGTAAGTCCTCCGCGGGCCGTGATGACCGGAACCGCAAGGCTAGGCAAGGGTGTCCAGCCGCAAGGCAGAATCCGAAGGGAGCCGACCGTACAGAAACCGGATACAAGGCCGGCGTGGTGGGGTAACCCGGCAACGGATGGGGACGCCCAAGGTCATCCGGACACGCACGCAGGTAAATCCGGCGGGGACCGAGTGAAGCAGCCACGACTTACCCTGGGAGATCTCCACACCTGTCCGGACGAGCCGGACTACCGGCCTGGCAACAGGCGGGGAGGGGCGTGGAGAAGTCAGCAGAGGCCGTAGTAGTTCGCTCGTCTGCGTGGGCGGCCGCCCACGCAGGGAGGTCCAACCATGCCTCGGGCTGGTGGCGCCTGGCCGCAAGCCCTTCGGCGAAGCACGCCATGTCCAACCAGTGGTTCGAGTCGCTGGGCCTTGTCAACCTCGTACAACGGTACGCGACGTTAACAGCTGGATAGGAACCGCCGGATACGCTGAGTACGTCCGGTGGTGTGGGAGGACGGGGGCGGCAACGCCCCCTCCTACCCGATTTTGGGGAAGGGATCATGCCGGACTGTACGCAACAGATCTTGCTGACCGGGGCCACGGGCTACGTCGGAGGTCGTTTGCTGTCGCTCCTGGAAGGGCAAGGCCGCCGCGTGCGTTGCCTGTCACGTCGGCCCGAGGCGTTGCGAAACCGCATCGCCGCGACCACCGAGGCAATCGCCGGCGACGTGTTCGATGCCGATTCGCTCGAGGCAGCGCTGGCGGGAATCGACACGGCGTACTATTTCGTCCATTCGATGGGGGGCGGGCGCGATTTCGAGGAGGAAGATCGCCGCGCTGCCAGTAACTTCGCCGCGGCCGCCCGCAACGCCGGTGTCCGCCGCATCATCTACCTGGGCGGGCTGGGCAGCCGCGATCACGATCTCTCCAAGCACCTGCGCAGCCGCCACGAGACGGGCGATATCCTGCGTACGGCAGGCTGTCAGGTGATCGAGTTCCGTGCCTCGATCGTGATCGGCTCGGGCAGCCTCTCCTTCGAGATGATCCGTGCCCTGGTGGAGAGGTTGCCGATCATGATCTGCCCTCGTTGGGTGCGCGTGCGCGCCCAGCCGATCGCCATCGAGGACCTGCTGGCCTACCTCCTGGAAGCACTCGACCACCAGGGCGACACCTCCCAGGTGTACGAGATCGGCGGTCCGGACCAGGTGTCGTACGGCGAGATCATGCGCGAGTACGCGCGGCGGCGCGGCCTGAAGCGGTTGATGATCCCGGTGCCGCTCCTCACGCCGTACCTGTCGAGCTTGTGGCTCGGGCTGGTAACGCCCATTTATGCCCGCGTCGGCCGATCTCTCGTCGAGAGCCTGAAGAATCCGACGCTGGTGTCGAACAACCTGGCCCTGACGGCGTTCCGCGTCAAGCCGCGCGGACTCACCGAGGCGATTGCCCGTGCGCTCGTTCACGAAGACCGCATGCTGGCTGAAACACGCTGGTCCGATGCGCTCGCCGCCGCGGGCCATCCGAAGAGCTGGGGCGGCGTCCGCTTTGGCTCGCGCCTGGTCGATTCGCGCACCCTCGAAGTCGACCTGCCCGCCGAGCAAGCCTTCGTCCCCATCCGCAGGATCGGCGGCCGCACGGGCTGGTACTACGGCGACTGGCTCTGGAACCTGCGCGGCTGGTTCGACCTGCTCGTCGGCGGCGTCGGCATGCGGCGCGGCCGCCGCGATCCGGAGAATCTGCGCGTCGATGACGTGCTCGATTGCTGGCGCGTCGAGGCTTTCGAGCCGCCCCAGCGCCTGAGGCTGCAAGCCGAGATGAAGCTGCCCGGCCGTGCCTGGCTCGAGTTCGAGGTCGATGAGCACGAGGGCCGCTCCACCATCCGTCAAACAGCCAGTTTCGACCCTGTCGGTCTGTTCGGGCTAGCCTACTGGTACGCGATGTTCCCCTTCCATCAGCGAATCTTCGCCAAGATGTTGCGAAATATCGGTAGCGCCGCCGCGCAGGAAGCCACGAAGAACGAAGTGGCCACACACGACCAGTCGCATTGATACCGAGGCTCGGTCTGTGTCAGCGAATCAGAGAAGGCACAGTACTAGGATTTGAGGGCCAGGATGCCCTGACTGAGCGCTTGCTGGAACAGGCTGACGTCGCCGCCGTAGGCAAGCATGCGATAGCCCAGTTCGAGGCAGCGCCGGGCTGCAGGAACCTGCGTCACCAGAAAACCGGCCGCCTTGCCGTGCTTCCGGGCCGTGTCGGCCACCTGGCGGATTGCTTCCTGGTAGCGCGGATGCTCGAACTGCCCGGGGATGCCGAGCGACGCCGTCAAGTCATTGTGACCGACCCACAGGACATCGACGCCGTCGACGCGGGCAATCGCATCGGTGTGGGTGACCAAGATAATCGACGCAAAATCGGCCGATCCTGCGCAACTTCACTGATGCTTGCAAAAA
>JBFWSD010000600.1:0-5136 GCA_050248575.1 Gemmataceae bacterium | reverse complement strand
AGCCTGGGAGACACCGGTTTCTTCACGGAAGAAACGCCCTTGGCGCCGAACAGCCCGTACGCGGCCAGCAAGGCGGCCGCCGATCTGCTCGTACGCAGCTACGCGCACACGTTTGGCATGCCCGCGCTGATCACACGCTGCAGCAATAACTATGGCCCGTATCAATTTCCGGAAAAGCTGATCCCGCTCTTCATCAGTAACTTGTTGCGCGACGAATCGGTGCCCATCTACGGCAGCGGGCAGAACGTGCGCGACTGGATCCACGTGCGCGATCACTGTTCCGCCATCGACCTGGTGCGGCGCCGCGGCCAACCCGGGGAGGTCTACAACATCGGCAGCCGCTGCGAACGCACCAACCTGGCCCTCACCGAGAAGCTGCTCGAAGTGCTGGGCAAGCCGCGCACGCTGATGCGCTATGTGAAAGACCGTCTGGGCCACGATCACCGTTACGCCATCGACCCGAGCAAGATCGAAAAGGAACTGGGCTGGCGGCCCGCGGTGCCCTTCGAACAGGGCCTGCGCGACACCGTGCAGTGGTACCGGGACCACGCCGACTGGATCGCCAGCATTCGCACCGGCGACTACCTGGCCTACTACGAGAAACAATACGGACAGAAATAGTTTTATATTTCAGCAGTCCGTAGTGAGTGGTGAGTGAGTCGAAAGTCGTCAGTCGTCGGTCGCTATCGATGACGCGCTGGCGCAACTCTGGTGATGTGCGAACGCGCAGCGTTCGCCCCGGCGAGCCGGAAGCGTAAGCGACCGAAAACGACGAAGACCGACCGAAAGCGACTGAAGAAACAACCGTTGACCACTCACCACTCACCACTGACAAAGATGCTATGCTGGCGCAGCAAACAGCATTGATCTGACAGGAGATTTCGCGATGCTTCCCCCGATCGACAAGACGCCCAGGCCGATCCACGAGCGTTTCAGCGCGCACAACTTCTACGTCGGGTTGCTCTTGATGGCCTGGGGCACCATCGTTTTCTCCGTCGGCCAGGCCAGTTCGGTACAGAAAAGCCTGAACCGCCATCCGACGTTGAACGAGATCGTGACCATTGCCCAGATCCTGGCCGTGGGCAGCGGCGCGGCACTGGTCCTCAGCGGATCGGCGATTCGCGACAAGAAACGGTGGGGCTACTTCCTTGCCGGCGGCTGCGCGCTGGTCTTCATCCTGGGAGGCGTCGTCTTCTTCGCGGCGTTCCGCTATCTCGGCCAGTTCACCGAGCTGGAACACACCGTGGCCCGCCTTTACTTCGTGCGCTCCAACTTCGACTTCATCATCCAGTTCGTCGACGGCGGCGGGCTGCTGGTCTTTCTTTACCTGCACCGCAACGAGTTCATGGGCGAGCAGGCCGACACAACGAACGTTGAAACGTGAAGCATCGAGCTTCCCCGCTATTCACTGCGGAGAAACTCGGTCAAGATTTCCACGTTGCGGAGGAAGGTGCGGCCCTCGATGATGCGCGTGGTCGGGTCGGCCTTGCCGTGAAAGCGGAGCTTGCCCTCCTCGACCCAGGCGCCGCGTTCGTCGAGGGCATCGATCACCGCGCGGGCACGCCCGCCCAGCACTCCACGCGCACGCGGTTTGTGCACCGCGGCCTGTTTCGACGGGCCCTCCTTGACCAGCCGCTCGTACTCGCGTTCGATCCCGTCGAGCTTCGAATCCACGATGAAGCCATAGTGCGTGGGCAAGTCGTCGGCCTTGTCGGTGAGCTGGTAGTCGCGCGTGAAGTAAAGCGGGCGGTTGGTCTTCAGCTCGTAGAAGCGGGCCAGCCGCCCATCGGGCAGCCTGGATTTCTTCAAATAGTCCAGCCCGGGTTTGACCGCGTCGAGGTACTTCTTTTCGCCGGTGAGGTCGTAGAGCATCAGCAAGGTTTGCAGCACGCGTTGCGATTCGCTGCCCGACACGGCGGGGGGCTCGAACTTCCGCGCCCAGGTGGGCTGCATCTCGAAGTCATATTGCTGAGCCCAGGCCGGTTGCGGCGCGGGCAGCTGGGCCAGCAACAGAAAGTCGGCCGCCTTCAACGCGGCAGCCCGGCAATCGCGGCGCTCGTAAACCCGGCCCGCCAGCAACAGCACTTCGAGCGTGTCGACCAGCGTGTTGTCGTTGAGCGTGTAGAAACGCCAGTAGCGATTGTGCCCCTGATAGGTGCGCGACCAGGTCTCCGGGAAACGGGCACGTCGCACCGGCATCTCGGCCATCTCGGGCACGTCGGTGTAGCCTTGCGGCCAGGCGCCGATCGGATACTGGGCCTTGAGCAGCGAAGCCAGCGCGTATTCGACCGCCTCGTGGATCTTCTTGTCCTTGAAGTCGAGTGCCTGATCGAGCTGAATCAGGAAGCGCAGGGCCGCCTGCGTCATGTCGTCGTCGAGCGAGGTGACATTGCGCGCCTTGGCCCGCACGGGCTCATCGCGATAAGCGAGCTTGCCGCGTTCCTTCGGACCGAGGTCGATGCGGGCGGTCCAGCCGCCGGACCGAAGCTGGCCCCGCAGCAAGACGCGGGCCGCCTCACGCGCTGCCTCGAGATATTCCTTCTCCCCGGTCGCGCGATACGCGTCGAGATAAGCCAGCCCGACCGCGGGCGTGCCCGGGGGCTGCACCCAGACCGTATCGAGCCCGACGGCTCCTTCCCCTTCGCGCTTCGCAAGATCCGCGCTGTAACGCCAGACATAGCCGCCGTGGCTCGCCACCCTGGTGCGATAGAAGGTGATCGCCTTGCGCAGGGCGTCGGCCGCTTCTTTTTCGCTCGGCGGCTCAGCCCGGGCAGCCACGGTCAGCAATGAGATGGTCAACGTCGCGAGGAGTGATGTTCTCATGCGTTTCCTTTCGCAGTGGTCTTTCGAATAGGATGCCCGCCGCGTCGGGATCGGCACGCGATTTCGAGAGACGCAGGGCAGCCGATGCGTGCCGGGATTGTGTTGTGTACGGGAACGCGGGCGGGTATTCTCGCCTGGGCCATTCAAGATGTCCGTGCGGTGCCATTGATGCTCGAACTACCCGCTGCCGATCGATTCCCCGACCATCCAGCGTCATGGTACTATTTCTGCCCGTCGAAACTGTTGCGCGACCGGCCCCTGTCGCGCGGTCTGCTCGGGCAGCACTTCGTCGCCTATCGCACCTCTTCGGGCGCGGTCGCCATGCTCGAAGGCCGCTGCTCCCATCTTGGCGCCGACCTCGGCAAGGGCTGCGTCAAAGGGGATCGCCTGCAGTGCCCGTTCCACAACTGGGAATATGGAACCGATGGCCTGTGTCAGCACATTCCCATGTCTGCCGACATTCCCGCCATCGCGCGGCAAGCGGTCTTTCCCGTGGTGGAGCGACACGGGCACATTTACTTCTACCCGGGCTGGCAGCCTCGCTTTGACTTCCCGTTCTTTACTGATGCGGATCCGGCGGAGTTCGTGGCGGCCCGCCCGTTCCAGGCCACGCTCAACTGCCCGTGGTACATGATCGGGGCCAACGCCTTCGACCTGCAACACTTTCGCGCGGCCCACGACCGCCGCCTCGTCAGCGACCCCAGCGTGAGCACGCCACACCCGCTGGCGCGACGCGCCAGCGCCACCTTCGCTGTCTCGGGCAACGACTGGCAAGATCGCCTCACGCGCTGGTTCGCCGGTGACGAGGTCACCATGGCCATCACCGACTGGTGCGGCAACTTGATGTTTGCCACCGCGACCTTCCGGCGCACGCGCAGCTATGGCATGGTCATCACCGAGCCGCTGCCCGCGGGCAAGGTCACGGTGCGCGTGCTGGTGCACGTGCCGCGCCGCGGCCCGCTCGATCCCTTGCGCCTGGAACTGCGCCGCTTCTTCATCCGCCGCTTCCTGGCCTCCGACGCGGGCCGACTCGATGGCACCGACTATCACCCGGGCAGCCTGATCGAGCCCGACCGCGATCTCGCCGAATACTTCGCCTGGCTGGCCCGCAGCGCGCGCGACACGCCCGGCCGCAGTGCAGTCTCCACCAATGGTCATCACGATTCCATCTCGACAGGGAGCAAGTCATGACAAGATATGAAGACCGTGCCAGGCAATTCGTCGCGGCCCATCTCCTGGCACGATTCATCGGCGCCGTGGTGCTGGTTGGGTTCTTGCTTTGTCTCGCGCCCCTGTCGGCGCAGGAAGACAAGCCCAAGACCGAGGATCCGGCGCACCAGAAACTGCGTGACCTGCGCGATCGGTTGCTGGCCTCCTTCAACAAGCGCGATATCGATGCGCTCCTCAAAGACGTGCACGAGAACGTCGTCGTCACCTGGCAGAACGGCGAAGTCAGCCGGGGCCACAAGGGCGTGCGCGAGTTCTACGACAAGATGATGAACGGCCCCCAGAAAATCGTGCAGAACGTGACCGCCAACAACGTGGAGGCCGACGATCTCACCATGCTTTCCGCCGACGGCAAATACGGCGTCGCCTGGGGCAAGATGGACGAGCACTTCTCGCTCAGCGATGGCAAGGACTTCGACCTGGCCAACCGCTGGACCGCCAGCCTGGCCAGGGATGGCGATGAGTGGAAGGTCGTGTCCCTGCACGTGTCGGCCAACATCTTCGACAACGGCGTGCAGAACCTGGCCATCAAGCAAGTGATGATGTACGCGGGCGGCGGCGGGCTGCTTGCCGGCCTGATCGTGGGCGCATTGATCACCGTCCTGCTGAAACGCCGGAGCGCCTCGTGACCCTGACTGCTTCCGAACGCGATCTGCAAGCACGGGCCGCCGACTGGCCCGGCTTCGACGACTGGCGTGCGCTGGACGTGACAGCACTCGCGCAGATTGCCGAGCGCGCGGGCAGCGACTTTGCCACTGCCCTCTTGCACGATCGGCTGACAAGGTTCCCCGAGCACTCCGAACTGCTCCGCGCCTTGCACGAGGACGCCGCTGCGGAGCTGGATGCGCTGCCGACCGTGGCTCTTGTCCCGGGCGCGGGCTACCGCGAGTATCCCGAAACCGGCGCCGGCGGCGGGCGAATCCTGTCCATCCTCGCAAACCAGGCCACTTCGAGGCGCGGTCGTCAACAGCCCGTTCACATGATTCCCATCGCCAGTTTCGGCACCATGGCGGCCAACGCCCGGATCATCATCGACTGGCTGCTGGCTTGCGACGAACGCGACCTGGTGCTGGTCTCGCTGAGTAA
>JBFWSD010000599.1:0-5145 GCA_050248575.1 Gemmataceae bacterium | reverse complement strand
CCTACATCGTTCGCATTGAAGGATTCGATGGCAGGCCCGGCGAGGAATTGCCCATGGGCAAGCTGCTCTTCGGCAACTATCAACAGAAGATCGAGCAGCCCGCAACGGGACCGGCCGTGCAAGACTTTGACCTGCCCTATACCGTTGAGCCCAGCTATTCCGAGCGCTGATCCTCGCGTTCGAGCAGGGCGGCCAGCCCGCCGTTCAGTTACCTGCCCCCGCTCGCGTTCGCGTTCTCGAATCCCGCATCATTTTCCGCTCCACTGATACAGCAAGGACGATCTATTTGCGCAATGAAGGCCTATTTCTGATCGCTCTTAGCCATTGCAGGATTTTGACTTGCGTCAAACCACCGGTCCCGAAAGGCGAAAAGTGCGCAAACAATCGCCTCAAGTCACGCTGGCTAAACGACTTTCGCATCTGGTTTTGACACCGAGCGACACTGGTTGACTGATCATTCGACACCTCCCGTTCGCTGCGTAGCGGGCTAATTTCCCATAATGTTGCGCCGGGCCGAGGAAAAGTACGTGTCAGGTTTGTCTGTCCGTGAACGGATACCTTGCACACTTCGCTTGCACAAAGAAGCCTGTTGTGCAAATCGCCACAGGTCATTGCAGTTTGACGATTTAGGGCGAAACTCGCCGAACTGCGCGTGTGCAAGCACCCAGGCGGCGGACCGCGTGCTCATGCCGTAACTGCTGACTCCCATACGACTTTTGTTGCCGACACTGATTCGGAGATCCAAAAAACCGGACGCAGCGGGCGCAGCTTTTACGCCAGCTTGTTCGAGGCCGGCTGACAGATCATTCGACACTTCCCGTTCGCTGCGCAGCGGGCCGATTTCCCATAATGATGCGCCGGGCCGGGGAAAAGTACGTGTCAGGCTTGTCTGTCCGTGGGACCACGAATCGACGCGAAGCGACACGCATGTCCTTGCTGAGTCCTTCGCGGGTCCGACGGGGGGCAGCTATTCCGAGCGCTGATCCTCACGTTCGAGCAGGGCGGCCAGCCCGCCGTTCAGGTAACACTTGCCCCGCTCGCTTTCCTCCATCCACTTCGCAACCGTGGCCGGGTCGTCGGTGAGGGCCAGGCGCCGGAAATCCTCGGTGCCGATGCAGCCCTTGGCCAGCACGGATTGCCGCAACCAGTCGATCAAGGGCCGCCAGTAAGCGCTGCCAAACAGGATCACCGGGAAGTTGGCCAGCTTGGCGGTCTGGATCAAGGTGAGCGATTCGAACAGCTCGTCGAGCGTGCCGAATCCGCCGGGGAAGATGACGAAGCCGTGCGCATACTTCGCGAACATCATCTTGCGGACGAAGAAATAGTGGCACTCGTAGCAGACATCGAGATAAGGATTTGGTTGCTGAGCCTCGGCGAGGTGAATATTGAGGCCGACGGACAGGCCGCCCCCTTCTTGCACGCCGCGATTGGCGGCTTCCATGAGCCCGGGGCCGCCGCCCGTGATGACGGCGAAGCCCTGCTGCCCGAGTAGCTTCGCCGTGTCGCGGGCCTGCTGATAAAACGGGCTGCCCTCGCCATGTCGCGTGCTGCCGAAGACAGCAACGATGCGGTCGCGGCCCCCCAGCCCGCCGGCCACCGTCTCCATGGCCTGCACCATGTCCGACATGATGCGCAAGACACGCCACGGATCGCCGGTCAGAAAAGCGGTCCGCTGCGCGGCACGGTCGAGGAATTCCGAATCGGGAGTGTCGCGTGGCGGGGAGTCCATGCGGTGATTGTGGCCTGTTCCGCGACGCAGGTCAATCGGACACGTTACCGCCGCGTCACTCCGTGGCAGCGCAGCCTGGTGCTGGAGATCGGCGAGGACTTCATCACGGATCTGGACATGGTGACGCAGGTATTGAACCGTGCTGGCCGCATCGACGGCATCGGTGAGTTGAGTCCGGACACCTCGCAGGGGGGGCGTGGTGTCGGTAGCTACGGGCGGTTCCGCGCTGAACTGCAATGACTCATGCCTCGGCCGGGCGAGGCCTGGCTCGGCATGGCTTGGTTTTTTCGCATTTCAGGGGTATAGTGGATTTCGGTCAAAGCCAGGGCCATCTCGCCTGTCCGGCTGGACCGTTCGAACCAGCGTTTCAAGTCCGATGGCAACGCAATGAGTACACTTCGCTCGATTGGCCTTGTCGGGGCTCGGATCCTCGGCTGGATCGTTTACTTGGTTGCATGGCTCGCCTGCTTGTTTATTCTGCTAGTGGTGCTATGGAGTGAGCAATCCAGTACTACCATTTCACCGTTTCCCACGCGTCAAACACATGTCGGCATCTTCAGTTACCTTGAGACCACTGACACTCCCGACTACCGTAACCCAGGTAGTACCATCCCGTCATCTCGTGAGTGGTATCCCCTTCGGGTGGCAGCCAGCCTGCTGGCGACCGCCGCGCTATTGACCACGATGGTGGGCCTCTGTGGCCGCAGCCTTCGCATGTTGTTACTGAGGATCTGGGGCAGCGTCGCCTTCCTGGCGATCTACTTTTGGTTTCTCGAATCCTGGGACGGCAACAACCAGCAGTTCGGTCTTTTTCCGTACTATTCCCATGGCCAAGTCCTGTGGGCTGGTGCGATCCACTCTGCCCTGGCAACCGCCGTGCTGCTACTGGCAGGCTTACTCATCACCGCGTGGATATTGCGGTCCCTACAGGCCAAGACGACTGCCGCCGATCAACAGTCGAAAATGGCTGCGGAGCGGTACGCCCAGATACTCGAGCAGTGGGATGGCAGCAATAGCCCTTAGCCGAGTTGATAGCCAACTAGCCAGGCAATTGGTGCCGTAGTTTTCCGCCGCCAACCCAAGCGCCAAATGGCGCCAGGGTTACCTTTACGCCAGATTTTCCCCTCCTGGTCGTGACACTTCTCTTGCAGCGCGGCGCAAATCTCGCCCGGCAAACTCAAGCGGCAGACTAGGAGAAAAGACACCTGCGCGGGAAACTCGATGCCTGCACCATGTCCGACATGATGCGCAAGACACGCCACGGATCGCCGGTCAGAAAAGCGGTCCGCTGCGCGGCACGGTCGAGGAATTCCGAATCGGGAGTGTCGCGTGGCGGGGAGTTCATGCGGTGTTTGTGGCCTGTTCCGCGACGCAGGTCAATCGGACACGTTACCGCCGCGCCTCGTCCAGCCGTCAATCGGCCACGGGGAAGTAGACACTGTGTCCGCGGAGGTGGCCCAGGCTGTCGAGCTCGGCGACGGCTTGCCGGAAGTCGCGCGTTGGCGTGGTGTGGCTCATCAGCACCACGGGCACCGTGTCCCCTTCGTGCTCCTCGAGCGCCTCGTGCTGGATCACCGACGAGATGCTGATGTGATGCTTGGCCAGCACGCGCGTGACGTCCGCCAGGGCTCCAGGATGATCGGCGACGAGCAGACGGAGATAGAAGCGCGTGCGGACACTGACCGAGGGCTCGAGCGTGATTCCCGAGCCGTTGCCCGACCAGAGGCGCAGCGTCTGGAACGTGCGCTGCGCCCGGCCGACGGCCAGGTCGATGAGATCGGCGACCACGGCGCTGGCCGTGGGCATCATGCCGGCGCCCGGGCCATAAAACAGCGCGTCGCCCAGCACGTCCCCCACGACGTGAATGGCGTTGTAGGCGCCGCGCACCTGCGCGAGCGGATGCAGATGGCGAAACAGCACGGGCGAGACATGCAGGGCCAGGCGCTGCTCGTGCAGCCACGCTTCCGCGACCATCTTGATGGTGTAGCCCAGCTCGCGGGCAAAGCGGATGTCCATGTCGTCGAGCCCGCTGATGCCGCGCCGTTCGATGGCCGAGCCCCGCGCCGTCACGCCAAACGCGATCTGGGCCAGGATGCCAAGTTTCTGCGCGGCATCGGTGCCGTCCACGTCCAGGGTGGGATCGGCCTCGGCATAACCAAGCCGCTGCGCCTCGGCAAGGGCCGACTCGTAGCTGAGCCCGTGCTCGCTCATGCCGGTCAGGATGAAATTACTGGTGCCGTTGAGGATCGCTTGCAGGGCCGTGATCTGATTCGCGGCCAGGCTCTGCGTCAGGGCGGCAATGATGGGCACGCCGCCGGCCACCGCCGCCTCGAAGGCGATGGCGCGGCCATGCGTGCGGCCCGCGTCGAACAGTTCTGCCCCATGTTCGGAAAGCAGAGCCTTGTTGGCGGTGACGATGTCCTTGCCCGC
Source organism: Gemmataceae bacterium (assembly GCA_050248575.1). Classification (GTDB taxonomy): domain Bacteria; phylum Planctomycetota; class Planctomycetia; order Gemmatales; family Gemmataceae; genus JBFWSD01. The sequence continues at coordinate 986 of JBFWSD010000599.1, read as the reverse complement.
TTCGAGCAGTTGCAAGATGGCGCGGCGGGGCCAGTCCACGCCGCCCGCCAGCTCGGCCACCACATGCACCGATGGATCGCGGGCAATGGCATCGAGATCGGTGGTGATGAGAGAGCTGGGAAGTTCAACGGCGCGGGTCTTGTTGAGATCGCGGACGAGGACGCGGCGCAGTTCGAGTCGTTGGCCCGCCCGGGCCGTGAGCCGCTCCCCTCGTTCGAGCAAAAGCCGGGCCACCCCGCTACCCACGGTGCCACAGCCCATCAATGCAATGCCGATTGTTTCCATCGAGTTCTTACACCAGTGCTGGAGAAACCAGGAGTTTTTCTTAGCGGTCCATCCGCGCCGAGACCAGTCGAAGGTCGGGGGGCGCCTCGCCGCTGCAAATGAGCTGGGCCACGGCTTTTTTATAAAGAATTGATGAAGCCATGCGCCTCTTTGTTGCTTGCTGCGTAAACCTAGCTGAGGAGCCACACCCACCCAAGCGCGAGGGGAATCATGGCACATCGGGCGATCCACCTCAAGACTCCCCTGGATGCGGAATTGCTGGTATCAAGCATCGAGGGCTTCGAGGAGCTGTCGCAGCTGCCCCGCTTCGAACTTGAAGTCGCTTGTGCCAGTCCGTTCGCCTTCGACCAGCTCCTGGGCCAGAAAGTCCGCATCGACCTCGAGATCGGGCGGCATCATTCCTACCGTCACGGCATGGTCACCGAACTCTACTTGACCGACAGCGACGACTATTACACGCACTATCGCCTCGAGATCGTGCCCCTGGTGTGGCGGCTCACCAAGCGCGTCCACAGCCGCATCTTCACCAAGAAGACCATTCCCGACATCCTCGAGGCCGTCTTCAAGGACTACCGGGTGAAGAAGTTGCTGCGGCGCAAGTATCATGCCCGCGATTACGTGGTGCAGTATCAGGAGTCGGATTTTCACTTCGCTTGCCGGCTGATGGAAGAAGAGGGCATCTACTACTATTTCGACAATAG
>JBFWSD010000598.1:0-5151 GCA_050248575.1 Gemmataceae bacterium | reverse complement strand
CATGATCCTGAGCAGGTCGCGCTCCCGCTGACTCATCGCTAGCCGGTCCTCGCCGTCGTCGATAGACACAGGTCCTCCTTGCCTTCGGCAAAGAGGACATTTCTATCGCGTTAAGACCGGACATTTCAATTGTCGTACGACAGGTCGGTTCAGCGGGCTGGGCTTGGCGTAGCCGCTGCCCGGCACGCGGCGAATGTAGATACCCAGACCCATCGTTGTAGATAAGGTGCGGCGACTTGACAGCCCACGTTGCATTCCGTAGAGTTCAGAAGTGGTAAAACCACGGACAGGTAGCTCAGCTGGTAGAGCGAAGGACTGAAAATCCTTAGGTCGCCGGTTCAACCCCGGCCCTGTCCACTCTGACAAGTCAAGAGCCGGACGCAACTTATAGCGTTACCCGTCATTGTAAGACGGTGCGGCCCCATGCCCAAAAATGCGGTCAAGACCGCAGAAATGTCAAGTAGCGTCAAGTAGCGTGCGGCACCGTATCGAACGTCAACAACAATCCATCCTATCGCAAGCACTCCCCAAGCGACCTCGCTATGGTCACGTTGTCCGATGCAGCATCGTGCCGTTCAAGCAAATGATTGGCACATACCGCTCGAATACCCACCGACTACCGCGTCTAATTGCTGCTTGTCGAGTTCGCCGGCGGCGTGCTGCCGTTCCGCTTCTTCCTTGATCGCTGTCTGGTATTCATCTGCATTGAAGGCGAAACCTGCCTCAGCACCCACTTTGACGATGGCCGCAAGTGTGGCTTCTCGTTGCTTGGTCGTGATTTCCATCAGCTTGGCTTGTATGGCTTCGTCGCTGCGGATCTTCTCGATGAAGTCGTGAACATTTTTGGTGGACATGGATTCACCTCCGAGATCAAGGATGACGTGATTATTATCTAGCACTCGGCGTGAGTTGCAACGGCTCGTCGCAAGTGCTGCTCCGCTACGCTCCGCCACTTGCGACATGCCCGTGGATTCGTCACCCCTGATACTCTCATAACCTCTGGTAGAGAAAATGGGGGCAGGCAGGCAGCAATCGACCTGTTCCTTGACGAGCACATGCCCCCATCACGCCGTGGGAGAAACCATGGGCAACCACTTGGTCGACGAATGGGGAACCGCAGTTCCACTTCTGCACCTAGGGACATGGTCAAGCAGCCGTCGCCTGCACTGTGGGCTTCTCGATCGGCATGAATTGACATAGCGTGACGTGACTTCACGCAGCGCCGGTCGTCGATCATCCACTGTTCGTGACGAGTATAGTTGGCCAGTACCGAACTAATTCGCACCAAAGAACTCGTCCAGATCCTCGGCCGTGGGCAGCCGGCGTTCGCCCAGACCGATCATTCCGGCCATGAAGCTGGCGTCGTCGTGCTCCAGGCCAAGCTCGTGGCCCAGTTCGTGGACGATCACGCTGAGCAGATCCACCTCGTCCGCAGCGACATCGTCGTCGAACGACCAGCCGTGGCCGGCAGCGTCAATGTCGAGAGTAGCGAGCCGGCCATTCTGGCCGAGCGTGGCGCCGCGGAGATCGGCGATGGTGAAGGTGAGTTGATTCAGCCGCGACAGTTTGGCGGGCGACAAGCCCAGGTCGGCAAAGATCTGCAGGGCTTGCGCGAGCGTGGCGTCGAGTTGCGCGCGGGTGAGATGCGCCGCCTCGGACTTGTGAGCAATGGCGGGGCCGTTCAACGTTAGCGGCGCGGAGGGCATGCCCAGGCTCACCCACCAGGTGCCGTTGCCTGGATAGAAATTGGCGATGTCGTCGTAAGCGTCGCCGTTGAAATTGCCCGCGACTTGCGCGGACCAGCCCGAGTTGGTGGCAAAATCGGCCCATTGAGACGTATTGAAGCCGTTGGCGCCGTTCGAGACGCTCACCATCCAGACGCCATTGTTGGTGTTGAAGTTGGCAAGGTCATCGACGAGGTCGCCGTTGAAGTCGCCTACGCGCTGGCTGGTCCAACCCGTGCCGGCAAGGTCGGCCCACAGCGACGTATTGAAGCCGTTCGTGCCGTTGGAAAGACTCACCCACCAGGTGCCGTTGCCTGGATAGAAGTTGGCAATGTCGTCCACGCCGTCGGCGTTGAAGTCGCCGACGCGCTGCGTCCCCCAGCCGGAGTTGGTAGAGAAGTCGGCCCACAGAGAGGTAGTGAAGCCGCCGCCCTCTTGCGCGAGGCTAACCCACCAGGTGCCGTTCGACGGATGGAAGCTGGCGATGTCGGCCAGATCGTCGTCGTTGAAGTAGCCGACCACGTGCGTTTTCCAGCCCGAGCTGGTGGAGAAGTCGGCCCACTGCGTGGTGGTGAAGCCGCCGCCGTCTTGCGCGAGGCTAACCCACCAAGTGCCGTTGCCGGCGTAGTAGTTGGCGATGTCGTCGCGGCCGTCGCCGTCGAAGTCGCCGACGAGCTGTGGCGACCAGCCGGAGTTGGTGCCGAAGTCGGCCCACTGCGTGGTGGTGAAGCCGTCGACGCCGTTGGAGAGACTCACCCACCAGGTGCCATTCGAAGGATGGAAGCTGGCAATGTCGGCGAACTCGTCGTCATTGAAGTAGCCGACTACATGTGTCGACCAGCCGGAGCTGCTTGCGAAGTCGGCCCACAGAGAGGTGGTAAAGCCACCGCCGTCTTGCGCGAGGCTAACCCACCAGGTGCCGTTGCCGGCGTAGTAGTTGGCAATGTCGTCGCGGCCGTCGCCGTTGAAGTCGCCGACGAGCTGCGGCGACCAGCCGCTGTTGGTGGAGAAGTCGGCCCAGAGGGTGGTGTCGAAGTGATCGGCGGGGACAATGCTGACTGCGAGCGTTTGCTGGCTTGTCGATGCGTCGCCGGGCCGGTCATTGTCTGCATCGTTGGCAATGACGGTGATCTCGAACAGACCGGTGCCGTCGCTGCTGAAGTCGTAACTTCCTGACAGATCCGTCGACGCGAAGATTTCGACCGAATCCTTGGTGACACTCACCGAAATCGAGCCGTTCCCTGATGGATCGGCGCCGACGGACCAGGTGAAATTGCGCGTGGTGGCGTCACCGTCCAGGGTAATCGGCGGGCCGGAGGTGTCATCGTCGCTGACGCTGACGCTGTCGCTGTCGTTGCTGCTGTTGCCCGCCAGGTCGCTGGCGGTCACCGTGATCTCGAACTCGCCCAGCCCGTCCGCGTTGAAATCGAACGAGCCGTTCGCCGCCGTCGACGAATCAATCGGTACGCCGTCTTGCTCCAGGACTACATTGATGAGACTCGCGTCCAGGTTCGCGTCGGAGATCGTCCAGGTGAAGGTCTGGTCCTGGCCATCGTCCTGGGCCCCAAGGCCCGCCGACGCTCCACCGATGGTGATGGCGGGCGGCGTCGAGTCCTCGATGATGGTCGGCACGTCGCTGGGGGCCGATTCGTTGCCGGCAGCGTCGGTCGCGGTCACCAGAAAGTTGTTCGCCGCGTCCTGCGCAAGCGGTGTGTCGAACGAGAAGAACGCGGGCCCAGTCAACTCCTGGGAGGCGATGACACTGTCCTCCACGTCGATGGCGCCGTTGTCGTTGACATCCTCGTAGAGCCGGGCCAGCCATGGACCATTGTCCCCCTCGTCAGCCTCGGCGTTGGTCCCCTGGATGACGAAGCTGTCCGCGTTCACCACTGTCGGTGCCGCCGGGCTGGTTATCACCGGTGCACTGCGCGGCGTATTGTCGACCTCGAAGGTGCCGCTGCTGCCACCTGTGTCGGTATTGCCCGCCAGATCGACAGCCACGCCGCCGGCGATGGTGATGCCCAGCGTGCCGTCGCCCGTCAAGTTGCTGATGTAGACGTTGTACTGGGCCCCCGATACCCACTCCACGCTCACGTTGCCGCTGGCGTCACCGGTCGAGTCCAGGGTGATGTCGCCCACGGTCAAGTTGGTCGTGTCCAGGTTCGCGTCGGCATAGGTGACCGTGAACGTCACCGTGTCGCCGTTCCTGGCGAAATCATCCGAAGGGGCACCGATGGTGACCGTGGGGACCGTGTTGTCCACCTCGAAAGTGCCGCTGGAGCCGCCTGTGTCGGTGTTGCCCGCCGCATCGATGGACAATCCGCCGGCGATGGTGATGCCCAGCGTGCCGTCGCCCGTCAGGTTGCTGATACTGACCGTGAACGAGCTGGACGAATTCCGGCTCACGCCGATGGAGCCGTTCGCATCGCCCGTGGCGTTCAGGGTGATGTCGCCGGTGGTCAGGTCGAGCGTATCGGTGACCAGGTTCGCGTCGGCATAGGTGACGCTGAACGTCACTGTATCGCCGTTCCTGGCGAAATCATCCGAAGGGGCACCGATGGTGACCGTGGGGACTGTGTTGTCCACCTCGAAGGTGGCGCTGCTGCCGCCGGGATCGGTGTTGCCCGCCAGATCGACAGCCACGCCGCCGGCGATGGTGATGCCCAGCGTGCCGTCGCCCGTCAAGTTGTCGATGGTCACGGTGTATTCGGTGGCCGACTCGGGCGTGACGCTGACGTTGCCGTTGCGTCGCCGGTCGCGTCCAGGGTGATGTCGCCTAAGGTCAAGTTGGTCGTGTCCAGGTTCGCGTCGGCATAGGTGACCGTGAACGACACCGAGTCGCCGTTGCGGGCAATGTCAGCTGTCGGGTCACCGATGGCGATGGTGGGCGGCGTGGTGTCGATGCCGGTGCCACGAATCGCAAAGTTGTAGGGGTTCTCATCGGAGTCGTTATTGGCAATGCTCACGGTCGCCGTGTGCGTCCCCGCAATGCTCGGATCGAAAGTGATCTTGAAGGTCGTGGCGCCGCCGGGATTGATGGTGGCGGCGGGCAGTTGCGTCACGCTGAAGGCGCCGTCACCGCCGCTGATCTGGACTCGTGGGGATCCGGAGAGACTGAGGGCGGCGTCTCCAGCTCCGTTGTTGTTGGAGATCGTGAAGGTGTGCGCGACGCTGCCGCTCGTGTCATTGACGCTGCCGAAATCGGTATCGTCGGCGGTTGTGGGAGTGTTGTCCCCGTCGGCAATCGAGGTGCCATTGCCCTGAACGTCCATCTCGGGAGGATGCACCTGATTGAGATTCAGAGCTTGATGGATGACCAGCTGCTCAGCGGGCGGCGAGGTAATCGTCCAGCTCACTGTTTGATTGGGAGACGCCCCGGACTTATTGCTTGCTGCGAAAGCAAACCCCTGGGTGCCGCCAACACCAC
>JBFWSD010000597.1:0-5154 GCA_050248575.1 Gemmataceae bacterium | reverse complement strand
TCCGATCTCTTTGACAGCGAGATCCAGGTAGCTGCCCTCGAGAGCCTGCAGTGGGAGAACATCAAGCCGCAGGTCGATCACGTCATCTGGCCCAACGGCAAGCGCATCATCTTGTTGGCCCAGGGCCGCCTGGTCAACCTGGGCTGCGCCACCGGCCATCCCAGCTTCGTCATGAGCAACTCGTTCAGCAATCAGACCCTGGCCCAGATGAAGCTGTGGCGTGACGGCAAGTCCATGGAGAAGAAGGTCTACCTGCTGCCCAAGGAACTCGACGAGGAAGTGGCCCGTTTGCACCTCGAGCAACTTGGCGCCAAGTTGACGAAACTCTCCGAGAAGCAGGCCCGCTACATCAACGTGAAGGTCGACGGGCCTTTCAAGCCCGAGCACTATCGGTATTGATCCCGGCCACATCCGGAGACCGAGATGCAAACGGGGGGCCGCTTTGGCCCCCCGTTTCGCCGTAGGAGCGCAAGAACATCAGGCGCCGAGCGCGGGCGTATTTCTCATTCCGCTGAACTTGCCGATGCAGTAAACTGAACTCTACCGCGTGTCTGGGAGTGCAAGCGGTGTGGCCGGGTCAGTTCGATTTGGCCCTGCGGCCGTGGTGCGTTTTCAGACAGACTCCGCAGGCAGGTTCTCGCCCCTGGCCTGGAGATTGTGCGGATCCATTCCATGCGCTGGAGCATTCGGTATCAGTTGCTGGTTCCTTTGCTGGCTCTGCTGGTCGGCGTGGTGGCTTGCATCAGCATCTGGACGGCACTGACGGCCGCCGAGCGGACCCGTGCCCAGATCGAAACGCGCATGCGCCAGGCTGCCCGGGTCATCGATGAACGCACTTTCCCCCTCAGCCGCGAAGTCCTCAAGATGACCGAAGGGCTCTCGGGGGCCGACTTCATTGTCGTGCGTGGCAGTGGCGAAGCGGTCACCACTCTCGACGACCACCTCACCACGGCCCAGGCGGGCAAACTTCATCTCGATGGCCGACTGATCCAGCTTCCCAAGCCAACAGATGCGCCGGAAGGGCTGCGGCTTGGCCCGGCCATCAGCGTGGGGGGTCGCGAGTACTTCTGCAGCGGTATTCGTGTCCGGGAGAATCGACCCAGCGAGGCGGGCATCGTCTACATCCTCTATCCGGTCTCGCTCTGGCGCGACTCGGTCTCGGAAGTATTCTGGGCGCCGTTGATCATCGGCGCCATCGGCGTGCTCTATGCCGCGCTGCTGGCGATGGCGCTGGCGCAGCGGCTGACGCGGCGCATTCAAGAGCTGGGCCAGCGCACCAGCCTGATTGCTGCGGGGGACTTCAGCCCGATGGCGCTGCCGGGCCGCAACGACGAGATCCGCGACCTGGGCCAGTCGGTCAACGACATGGCCCTCAAGCTGGCACAACTTCAAGATGCCGTGCGCCGCACCGAGCGGCTCCGGCTATTCGGACAGCTATCGGGCGGGCTGGCCCATCAACTTCGCAATGGCGTCACAGGCGCGCGGCTGGCCGTGCAACTGCACGCGCGCGAGTGCAACGGCCATGCCGAGCCCGAAGCCCTCGATGTGGCGCTGCGCCAGCTCGCCCTCGTGGAATCGAATCTCAAACGCTTTCTTGACCTGGGCCGCAACGAGGAGATGCAGAAGCAACCCTGTTCCCTCTCCGGGCTGATCGACGAGGCCGTGGCGCTTTTGAAGCCGCAGTGCCGTCACGCCGGAATCGAATTGACTTGGAGAGAACAGGAGCAAACCGAACTGCTCGGCGATACCGGGCAACTCGGGCATCTCTTGCTCAACGTGATTGGCAACGCCGTGGAGGCCGCCGGTCCGGGGGGCCGGGTCGAGATCCAGTTGCGCCGCGAGGAAGGTAATGTCTACTTGGTCGATGTGCTGGATTCCGGCCCGGGCCCGGCCGCGGAGGTGGCCGCCAAACTGTTCGAGCCGTTTGTGACTGGTAAGCGCGAAGGGGTCGGCCTCGGGCTGGCGGTGGCCCGCCGCGTGGCCGAGGCGCATGGCGGTTCGATCACCTGGCATCGTCAGGACAGGCGTACCTGTTTTCGCATTACCTTGCCCGCCGGCATGGAACTCGAGCCCTCGGAGAGTGCATGAGCATGAGTCATATCCTCGTAGTCGATGATGAGGAAGCGGTGTGCTGGGCGCTGGAACGTGCCCTCCGCAAGGAAGGCCACGAGGTGGCAGTGGCCGCGACCGCCGAGCAGGCCCTGGAACAGGCGCGCAAGCAGCGGCCCGATGCGGTCGTGCTCGATGTGTGTTTGCCCGGGATGGACGGGCTGACAGCTCTCGGCGAGCTGCGCACGCTGACGCGGAATGCGCCGGTCATCGTCATCACGGCTTTTGGCAATCTCGATACCGCCGTGCGCGCCGTCGAGGGCGGCGCCTTCGAGTACCTGGCCAAGCCGTTCGACCTCAATCAAGCGCTCGAACTCGTCGCGCGGGCCGTGCAGCGCGGCGCCGTGACGAATCAGGAACAGGAGAAAGCAAGCGGACCGTCCGCTGCCAGCGGCGAGATCGTGGGCCGCTCGCTGCCCATGCAGACAGTGTTCAAGCGCATCGCCCTGGTGGCGCCGCGCGACGACACCTGTGTGCTCATCACCGGCGAGTCGGGCTCGGGCAAGGAGATGGTGGCCCGCGCGGTGCATCGGCACAGCCCGCGCCGCGAAGGGCCGTTTCTCCCTGTGCACGTGGCCTCGCTCAATCCGAGTCTCGTCGAGAGCGAACTCTTCGGGCACGTGAAAGGCGCCTTCACGGGTGCGGGCGAGACCCGGCCCGGCCTTCTGCAACTTGCCGAAGGGGGCACGGTCTTCTTCGACGAGCTGGCCGACATTCCGCTGCCCGTGCAGGTGAAGCTGTTGCGCGTGCTCGAACACAACGAGGTGCTGCCGGTGGGCAGCAACCAGCCCCAGCCCTTGAACATTCGCATCCTGTCGGCGACGCATCAGGATCTGCAGCGCAAGGTGGCCGAGGGCAGCTTCCGGCACGATCTGTATTTCCGCCTGAATGTGTTTCAAGTTCATCTGCCGCCGCTGCGGGAGCGGATCGAGGATCTGGTGCCGCTGGCCGAGCATTTTCTGAAGCGATTCGAGCCGCGTGCCCTGCCGCTCGTTTCCGACACGGTGAAGTATCTGACCAGCCTGCCGTGGATGGGCAATGTCCGCGAACTCCGCAATGCACTCGAACACGCGGCGATCGTGGCCCGTGGCGGGCCGCTTCTGCCCGAACACTTTCCGGCCCTCATCAGTCAAGTTTCCCCAACCGGTTCGATGGATTCACTCGGCCAGTCGCTCCGCTACTGGGTCCAGGAACGGATCAAGCAGAGCCAGCCCGAGCCCCCGACGGATCTTTACGCCGATATGCTGAAGCAGGTGGAGCCGGTATTGCTGGAAGAAGTGATGCGCCGCCTGCAGGGGAACCGCTGGGTCGCCGCCCAGTGGCTGGGCCTCAACCGGGCCACCGTGCGCAAGAAACTTGGCCTCTACAACCTCGCCGGCAAGGAAGGCAAGGAAGAAGAGGACGAAGAGAGTTAGGGTGGCGAGCCAGCAAGCGGTTTTCTAGCGAGTTTCGGCCCGGCGGATGCCACTCGGTTTGACTGTGACCTGATTGACCAGGCGACGGCCTTCCAGCACGGGCATCAAGGTTTCCTGCGCCAGCTGCTTCAGGTAGTAGGTGCTCACTTCTCCTGAGATGATCACCTCGCGGTCATTCTCCTCCACCTTCAGCTTGCGCAGAGGGGGCATGGAACTCTGTTTGAGGGCGAGGGCAGCTTGCCCCATGGATGCCGTGGCTGGCATAGTGCGGACTCCTTCGGATACCGGCGTCGACGTGCCGGGCGAAGCAGACAAGTTGATGTTGCTCAAGTGTTTTCCCCTGAGACCGATGGTGAAATGCGGTCCCCGGCGAATATTCTATTCGAGCCGGCCCCAATGAGTGAGTAGATTTCGGGAATTTTCTCCCTGACTGGTAGAGTAGAAAGATCTCTGGCATGCCATGCCGCTGGCGCGATCTGCTACAGAACGTAATCCAAAAAAAGAAGGTCTCCACCCACGAATGAGTGAAGACCTTCCAATTCTTGCCACGGACTACGGACAACGGACAAAGTTACTTCTGATCCACCTTCAACTCCACCGGCTTCGCGCTCGCGCGATTGGCCGGGGTGTTGTACTCGTATGCCGTGCTGGCGGGCGTCTTGGCCTTGATCGGGTACTTGGGCTTGAGGGTGTACTCGAAGGTCATCACGTCGCCCGGCTTGACATCGCCGATGTAGAGCGTTGCCTGGCGCGAGGTCAGTGAGAACTTTTCCACTTTCTTGGCGCCGACCATCTCGGCGAAGTCGCCGGCGTCGACCGTGAAGCCGGGCGGGATGCCCAGGTCGACGATCACCATGTAGGTGGGCACGTTGCCCAGGTACTTCATGGTGGCCTTGGCCCGGAGCAGGTCCTTGGTGGTCAGCTCGGTGCGGTCGTAATCGACGGCGATGTCGAAGACCGGTTTCTTGGGCTGGGGCTGGTTGCTCCAGGGATCGTAGAAGCGGCCGACGATCTGGTACATCGAGTTGGTATTGCCCTCGACTTTGATCTCGACGTCGTTGCGGCCGATCTGGGCGGGCAGCTCGAACTGCTGCGACACGTCGGCGTTTTCGGCCGTGATCTTGCCCGCGGCCGCTTCCTTGCCGTTGACCAGGATGGTGAAGGAAGCGGTGCCGTCTTGCTTGGCGGCCGCGCCGCCAGCGCCGCGAATGAGGGCCTTGAGGGCCAGGATGGTGGCCTGCGTGCTGCCCCAGGTGCCGTTGCCCTCCTTGGACTTGATGAGGTAGGTGAGCGACTTGTTGACGCTGTTGGTGAACTGCCCGGAGCGAAGCATGGCCAGGGCCGCCAGTGCCGTGGTTTCGACGGTGACCGAGTCGCCGCGGGCATAGGTCAGGGTCTGGCCGCCCGCCACCTTGAAGCAGGCTGCCTTCCACTCTGGCACGTCTTTCTGCATCTTGTCGAGCCTGCTCAGCACGGCGTAGGTGCGATCGTCCTTGGCGTCCCAGGCGGCCAGGGCGTTGGCGACCAGGGCCGTGACATAGGCATTGTCCTTGGCGTCGTCGACATGATTCAGGATGTAGTCGACCGCTTTCTTGAGGGCGGGCTCCGACTGCACGGTCATGCCGCTATC
>JBFWSD010000596.1:0-5155 GCA_050248575.1 Gemmataceae bacterium | reverse complement strand
TGGGGCTGCCGCGTCAACCTGGCCAGCGCCCGCTGATACCAGCGCCGCGTGAGGGCCTCGCCCCAGGGGGTGAACAGGATGCCGATCTGCTTGCCCCCCTGCCCGTCGACCCAGTCGACGAAGCGTTCGAGGGCCAGCCGGTCAATCTTCAGCTCGGTGGCCGTTTCCTGCCGCTTGGCAAACGGGCAGTAATCGCAGCCATAGTTGCAGCTCGACAGCGGCCCGCGATAGAGGATCGACAGGTCCGTCAACTTCGCGCCGGGCGCTGGAGGTGGCGAGCCTGCGGCATGAGCCCACGGAGGGAGACTCGCCCGATCCTCCAGGCGGCTCGCCAACACAAGAGAATGATCCAGCTCGTTCGGCGACCCATCCTCAGGGGGCTGACGCCCCTGGCTCACCCAATCGGAGGAACGGTCTAGCGCCATGCGTATTCCTCCATCAAATGACGTACGCGCGGCGAGTAAAGCCACGGGCCGATGACATCCGAGCGTTCCAGGCCAGGCGCGGTGAGCTGCCAGCGCTCGCCACCCTCGGCCAATCCGAGCCCGACGAGTTCGTGCAGCTCGGGATAATCTTCCGCGGGCAGGCTGCCGAACCGCCGCGCGTAGGCCCGCGTGTCGAGACCTTCGACTGTGAGCAGCGACTGGATGAGATAGCGGCGTCTTTGTTCGTCACCGTCGAGGGCGAAGCCGAAATCAATAACGTCGAAGTCGCGCCCGCTGCGGGCCACATACGCAGCCAGGATCGCGCGCACGCCGCTGGCACCGACTGCGTACTCGCTCGAGCAATGCAGCCCGCGCGTATACGAGCGGGCCCCGCAGCCCAGGCCGACCATGCCATCTTCCTGACAGCAATAAACCGGGCCATTCTCGGCGGGCGCGTGCTCGGCGCGAAACATCCGCATCGAAACTTGCTGGTAGCCCTCGTCGAGCAGGCGGGCGCGTCCTTCGCGGTAGCACTGCAGGCGGATGTCGTTCCAGTCGCGTTCGGAGCGGCCCAGCCCGGTGAGGGGCCGCACATAAAGCGGATAGAGATAGATCTCCTCGGGCCGGAAGCGCAGGGTTTGCTCGATGGAGTCGAGCCAGGTTGCCACGCTTTGCCCGGCGAGGCCGTAGATCAGATCGACATTGAGCACGGGCAGCCCGGCGGCGCGAATGGACTCAAGGGCCGCGAGCACTTGCCCGGTCTTTTGCGGCCGCCCCACGGCGTGGACCTCGGCCTCGTTGAAGCTCTGCACGCCGAGACTCAGCCGCGTCACACCGCGCTCGTGCAAGAGCGACAACCTCTCCGGCGTGGTCGTTTCGGGCGATGCTTCGATGGAGACGGGGATGGCCCGCAAGTCGGCACCCATGATGCGCCCGGCGACATCGAAGAGGCGGGCAAGAGCGCCGATCTCGAGCTGGGTGGGCGTACCCCCGCCGATAGCGCAGCGGGCAAACTTCGAATCGCCGAGCGCCAGCGCGACGCGGCCCGCCTGGCGCTCGAGGGCGGCCAGATAATCCTGCACGAGAGTCTGTCGCGGTTGCGCTTGCGTGAACAGGTTGCAAAAACCGCAGCGAAACTCGCAGAAGGGAACGTGCAAGTAGAGGAAGAGAGAGTCGCGCGGCTCGGCGGCCCACGCTTCCGCCAGCGGCAACGCGGGCTGCACGGGCCGATACGCCGTCTTGTGCGGATAGGCATAGCTGTAGCCCTGGTAGGGCGAGCCGGTCAGCAACTCCTGCGTGGCGATCACGTGGGCACCTCCGGCAGGATGAACTCCGCATAAGGCACGGTCCAGACCACGCGATGGGCCAGGCGATGGCCCGTGTAGCCATCCTCGCCATACGCGGTGCCATGGTCGGAGCAAACGATGCACAGAACTGGCGCACGGCGTTGCATGGCTTCCATGAGGGGCGGCAGCTGCCCATCCACATATTCGAGTGCCGACGCATGGCTCGCCAGCGTGTCTTTCTTGGCCCACTGCATGTAAAAGTAATTCGGCTGATGCAGGGCCGACACATTCAAAAACAGAAAGACGCGTTGTTCGCGCGACACGGATGACAGCTTGTCGCAGGCCAGGCGCACCTGGTTCTCGGTGGACTGCGGGCAGGTCACGCCCAGCTCGGGAGACCAGTAACTCTCCTGGAAGAGCCCGGGCAGCACGTTGCCGAGCGGCGTCTGCTTGTTGAAGAAGCCGACGCCGCCGATGCAAATCGTGCGATAGCCGCAGCCCGCCAGCCCGCTGACGATATCGCTGGCGTCGAGGACACAGGTGTCGTCACTCGTGGTTTCGCTGCCCGGAAAGGAAAGGGCGAAGGGGCGTGGATGCTTGCCCGGGCGGGCCGGCGTCGGCAAGAAGCCAGCGAAGAAGGCCGCGTGCGCCGCGAAGGTGAAATTGCCCGGCGAATGGCGTTCTTCCCAGCCCGCGGAGAGCCACCGGCCAAGATTCGGCGTGCGGCCCGCTCGCCACAGCTCGCAGGCCACGTCGTAGCGCAGCGTGTCGAGTGTGATGAACAGGATGTCGTGGCTGCCCACTAGCTGACCGGGGCGAATCATGACATGGCTCTCGTCGAGACTATCCGGATCTCGACGATACTATGGCATGGATTCTCAAGCGATTCAACCCGCTGCGCGGGCTGAAGATGTCACTTCTCGAGGCGCTTGGCCGCGTCGCCGAGCGAGGGCCGGTTCAGCGGCAGATGCCGGTAATAGACCTCGAGGGTGAGCAGGGCCATCGACGTGGTGACCAGCCGACCGCCGTATCCCCCCGTATTGATCATCATGGCAGGCCAGCTGCCGCGCAGCTCGGAGTTGTTGCTCTTGTCTTGCCAGCGCACCAGCAAGTCGCGCATCTGCGGATTCCAGGCGTCCCAGCGCGCCCGGTGCTGCGGATCGTCGCGCAGATTGAAGAGCACCTGTGTGGCGTAATAGTAGTAATACATATTCTGGCGATTGTCCGCGGGCGGGCTGGCCGAGATCAGGTCGATGCCGTTGGTCGGTGCAATCGAGCGCTCGTTGCCATGCAGGTATTGCTGACACAAGAGTCCGCAGGCGGTCATGGTCGCCGGCCTGGGATTGGAATGGCCCGCGACGCCGCGCACGTAGCCGTAGCCCTGATTGCTGGGCATGGCCACGCCATCAAGGAAGCGCATGGCATTGAGCCACGTCTCGCGGGGCACGTGCAGCCCGCCCAGGAAACCCGACTTCAGAGCTTGCACTTGCCAGCTGGTTACCGAGGTGTCGCCCGCTTGTTTCGGGTTATAGCGCCAGCCGCCCCCATTGAGCTCCTGGGCGGCGATGATGAAGTCGAGCGCCTTCTGACAATAGGGCTTCAGTACCGGATCGGAGGTCATGTTGAAGGCCTCGCACAGGGCGAGGGTGGCCACGGCGTGCGTGTACATGTTGGCGCCGCCGCGCAAATCGCCATCCGGTTTCTGCTGCTGCATCAGGAAGTGGATGCCTTTCTCGACCACCTTGGTGTACTGGATGTTTTCGTTGAAGGTCTTGTGCGTCTCGCCGCGGGCCAGGAAGGGTAAAAGCGCGAAGGCGGTTGCCGCGTTCGGATTGTTCGGGTTGCCCGCCTTGCCATTGAGCGACCAGGAGCCGTCGGGCCGCTGCTGCTCGGCGAGCCATTGCAACCCGGCCGAGACGGCCTGTTCCGAATCCTGGCTGCCCCCCGCCGCGAAGAACTTGTCGAGGTTGTTGTTCTTGACCAGTTCCACCTCGGGCAGATCGACTGGCGGCCCGGCGTCGGCCATGACCGTTACCGATTCGGTCTGCGTCGCTTTCTTTTTGTCGACAGGCGTGGCAGCGAGGGCCTGTTGCTGGAACCACGCGCGGTTGATCTTATCGAGACGATCGAGGGCGCCCGTCTGGTCTGGGATGGCCTTGCCCTTGGCGAGACCTTCCTCGTCCCACCATTGTTTCTGCCGCTTTTCGAGGGCGACGAGCGCGGCCTGGTCGCCCGGGCTACTCTTGCTGCTCAGCCCCTGAGTATTCCACCAGTCGCGTTGACGATAAATGAGTTGCTGGAAAGCGTGGTCGGGATCGGCAGTGCCCCGGCCCAGCCCTTCGGTCTGGAACCAGTTGCGCTGGAGTTCCTTGAGACTGACGAGGGCGAGTTCCTCGGCCCCCGGCGCACTGCTTCTCATCATCCAGTAGAAGAGCGGCAGCAGCAGGAACAGCAAGAGGAAACGCTTGTCGAGTCGGCGGGGCGGCCGGGCAAACTCGACTTCCTGAGGGATAGAGACGCCCGGGGAAGGCGGAATCGCGCGGGACGGCGATCCGGCCGCCTGTCTGGGGGTACGAGAGGACATGGCGAGCCTCCTCGACATCGATCGTTGGGCCATGACTGAACGAGTCTTAACCCTTGGACGCTCCAAGGGCTGGAACAGTTCCCAGGCACGGCAGTGGGCCACTCATCTGGTGCCTGCGCTGCCAGAATGCCATAATGTGAATGAGATGAGCACGACATCCCCAAAGGACCAGTCCGCCGCGCGCAACCATTCTCACAGCAATGGTGCCATGTCGATTTCGGAGGCCGAACTGCGCCAGAGCGAACTGGTTCTCCGGCAGCTGGCCGAGTCGATTGGCGACTGCTTTTATCTGCTCAATCTCGATCCGCTGCACTGCGAGTACTGCAGCCCGGGCTACGAGGCCATCTGGGGCCGGCCCGTGCAGGCGGTCTACGACAATCCCATGGACTGGATGCAGGCCGTGCTGCCCGAAGACCTGCCAGTCTTGCAGGCAGGGTTTGAAGCCGGGATCCGAGGGGAGGCCCGGGTCGATGAGTATCGCATTCGCCGCCCTGACGGCGCGGTTCGCTGGCTTCGTGCCCGATGTTTCCCGGTGCGCGACGCCGCGGGCAAGGTCTACCGGATTGCTGGAATCATCGAAGACATTACCGAACGGCGACGGACCGAGGCAGCCCTGCGCGACAGCGAGGAGCAGAATCGCCTGATCAACGAAACGGTGCCGGGCGGCCTGATTATCTTTGACGAGGCCGGCACCATTATTCGCGCCAATGCGCAGGCGGCCGACCTGATCGGCATCCCGGTAGCAGACTTGCTGGGCAAGACCACGGAAGACTTCGACGGCATGCTCTTCCGCGAGGATGGCGCACCGATACCACCAGCCGAAACACCAGTTGGCCGCTGCCTGTCCACCGGATTGCCAC
>JBFWSD010000595.1:0-5159 GCA_050248575.1 Gemmataceae bacterium | reverse complement strand
CATCGGCGACGTCTGGGTACTTGGCGGCCAGAGTAACATGGAGTGGGGCATCGGGGCCGCCAACGAGGGAAACCTGGAGGTGGCGTCGGCCCATTTCCCCAATATCCGTATGCTGACGATTCCCAATATTCTCGGACCGGAACTCAAGACGAACTTTCCCCGCGCCAAGGAATTCAGTCGCATCACGGGCCAGGAGTCGCATGTTGGTGACTGGCAAGTCTGCTCACCGGGGACAGTGGGTTCTATGTCGGCCATTGGCTACGTGATGGCTCGTCGCATCCACATGGCGTCCCAGATCCCCATCGGCATCGTCAATACCTCCCGCGGTGGCACTACCGTGGAAGCGTGGACGCCGCTCGCACGACTCCGCAAATTGAACACCCCGGAAGTCAAGGCACGCCTCGCGGAAGCCGATGCAGAGCTTGCCGCTTACAGCCCTGAAGCGGACCTGAAAAAGCAGATCGGCAAGTTCGAAGCACAAGTCGCCAAAATGAAGCAGGAAGGGAAGGATACCTCTGGAATGCAGCGACCGACTACCCCGAATCCCGGTCCATCAGCAACTCACAAGATTCCGGGGAATTGCTATAGCAGCGTCATTTCTCCAATCGCTGGCTTCGCAGTCAAAGGCGTCATCTTCCATCAGGGCTACAACAACTGCTTTCAGGGCACTCAGGGCGCCAGAATGTATCGGACGGTTTTCCCAGAGACAATTCGTTCCTGGCGCGAAGCCTTCAAGGACGAGGCACTGCCATTTTGCATTCTGAGTCTATGTACTGCCGGCCCGCAGCAAACGCACGATAGCTTTCTGGTGCATATTGGCGACATTGGTGCATGGATTCGGGAAGCACAGTATCAGACTTTCCTTGAGTTCTACAACGCAGGCGACAGGAACATTGGTTATGTGAGCACTTATGACCTGCGCCACACCAACTTCCATCCCCGCGTCAAGATCCCCGCAGGCGAGCGTGCCGCAACATGGGCATTAGTCTCGCAATACGGCGTGGGGAATGGTCTGCATTGGCTCCCGCCCGTACTCAAAGAAGTGAAGGCGGTAGACGGCACCCTCGAACTGACCTTCAGCGAGGCCGTTGGCGACAACAGCGACGGCACCGGCATGTCGGGTTTTGCCATTGCCGGCGAGGATATGAAGTTCCAGCCCGCCGAGGTGACTCACAAGGTTGTCGGCAATAGTGGTAAAACAGTTCAGGACATCAAGAATATACTGGTATTGAAAAGCGCTCTGGTAAGCAAGCCAGTGCACTACCGCTATGCTTGGGGGCGCAATCCGATGGGCGACATCCAACGCAGCGTCCGCTTTGGCAACACGGTGATGCTTCCCACCCAACGCAGCGACAGCTGGTCGAACGCCGACCTGCTCAAGGCGCTAACGGGGAAAGACGCAGAGGTTTCCGGCCGTCTCAGTAGGAGCGAGAGCTCTGCTCTAAAGGCCGCGTTGGAGAAAGAAGATCAACGTCGAAGACTTGCGGAAGCCAGGGCCGTTGTTGAGCAGGCAGCTGCCAAAAAGCCTGAGAAATGACATCCAGTCGTCGTGATGGCTGGGGGTGCCGGCGCTCTGGCTATCGGGCACCTTTGCCGTGGCGAAGGCTGCTGATGTGTCCGGGCCGAAGCGCGTTGTCTTCTTTCTGCAAAGTCCGGGGTCGCACCCAGATTCGTGCATTTGGATGCAGAGGACGACCATGAACACACGCTATCGATCGCCACGCCTCTCCATCGTGTTGTCCTTGGCCGCCCTGTTGTTGCTTCTGGGGCGGGCCGCACTAGCCGGAGACTCGGCCGCGAAGCCTAACGTGCTATTCATCGCGATCGATGACCTGAATGACTGGATCGGGTGCCTGGGCGGACATCCACAAGCTAAGACGCCCAACATCGATCGGCTGGCAGCCAGTGGAATGCTCTTCAGCAACGCGCATTGCCCAGCCCCGTCCTGCAACCCCTCGCGAACAGCGATTCTTACGGGCATCTCGCCGCACAAATCCGGGCTGTACGATAACCGCCAAAGGATGCGTGAAGTTTTGCCAGATGCCGAATTGCTGCCAAGGTACTTTTCGCGGCACGGTTACTGGTCGGCTGGTTCCGGCAAGATTCTCCACTATTTCATCGATGCTCGATCTTGGGATCAATACTTTCCTGCGAAAGACACGGAAAGTCCCCTGCCGCGCACACTCTATCCGCAGAAGCGTCCAGTCAGTCTGCCTCGTGGAGGTCCCTGGCAGTACATCGAAACCGACTGGGGGCCACTGGACACGACCGACGAGGAGTTTGGCGGAGACTGGCTTGTCTCGAATTGGATTGGCGAACAACTTGCGCGCAAGCACGCTAAGCCATTTTTCCTGGCGTGTGGCATTTATCGGCCGCATGAACCCTGGTTCGTGCCGCAGAAGTACTTTGATCAGTTTCCCCTGGAAAAAATCCAATTGCCGCGGGGCTACCAGGAGGGAGATCTTGCCGACCTGCCGCCCGCCGGACAGAAACTCGGCCCCAATCGCTATTTCGCTCACATCCGCGCACAGGATCAATGGAAACGCGGGATTCAGGGATACCTGGCGTCCATCGCATTCGCAGATGCCATGGTGGGACGTGTTATCAAATCACTCGAAGACGGTCCCAATCGCGACAGGACCATTGTTGTCTTGTGGAGCGATCATGGCTGGCACTTGGGAGAGAAGCAGCACTGGCAGAAGTACACCGCTTGGAGGGTCTGCACCCGAGTTCCATTGATCGTACGCGTTCCCAAAGGAACGACAGGTCTCGCCGCGGGCACGCGGCCAGGGACCCACTGCACTAAACCCGTCAATCTACTCAGTCTCTACCCAACCCTGTTAGAGCTTGCCGGGCTCCCGACTAAAACAGAAAACGATGGGCCGAGCCTTGTGCCACTGCTTCGCAATCCGGAAGCAGAATGGAAGCACGTTGCTCTCACTCATTTGAGTGAACCTGCATCGTATGGACTGAGCGCAGAGAATTGGCGTCTGATTCATTATGCCAACGGCGATGAAGAGCTTTACCACACCACTGACGACCCG
This sequence comes from Gemmataceae bacterium, assembly GCA_050248575.1. Lineage (GTDB taxonomy): Bacteria > Planctomycetota > Planctomycetia > Gemmatales > Gemmataceae > JBFWSD01. The sequence goes on along the minus strand of JBFWSD010000595.1, from coordinate 2,115 downwards.
CACGAGTGGAACAACCTTGCGGGCAAGGCCGAATTCCGTGATCGCCTTGGACAATTGCGCGCACTGGCCCCGACGGAATTTGCCAAAAAGATTCCTCCCAGCGACGAGTCGCTGGCGAAGCTCACCTGGCATGCGGCGGGTACGGATGCGGTCCCGCCGTCAAAGCCTGACGGCGACCCATTTCAGGTCGTGTTTATCAATCGCTCCAAGAAAACCATCCAGCTTTGTTGGATGGACCGCTCCGGCACTCCGAAGCCATACGGGCGAATCGAGGCAGGCCAACGCATGAGACAGCGGACACGTCCCGGCGCGGTCTGGCTCATCACTGACTCTGACGGAAAACCACTTGGTCATTTCATGGTCGGTGATCGGACAGCCCAAGCTGTGATTCCCGCAAACGTATTCAAATGACCCCAAAGACGTGAGCGGAGACGTAGCCGGCATAGCCGTCAATTGGCGGGGTGGGGTTGTCGGGTTGAATTTCAGCGTGCGATTGCACCGAGACGTCGATGAACAGATCGCTGGTCGGGGTCAGGCTGGCGCGGCCGTCGGCGTCGGGCTGGAGCACGGCCGTTGCTATCGTCGGCGTCAGGCTGGCGCGCGGCCGTTGCTATCGTCGGAATCCAGACTAGGAAGCGGAGAGGGAGGGATTGTCTCACCCCGCTTTTCGCAACCTGGTGCCAACCAGTCATTTGTGATGCAACTCTCGAATTTGAAGAGAGTTGCACACTGGTGGTTGCTTGGCGTCGTTTGTGGTTGTTTGGCGTTGTTTGGCATCATTCTCAGCACAAATCTAGCACAGGCCGTGCCCCTCGGATTGCCGGCGCGCTTTCAGATGGCTGGCGGTCGGGTCAGCCGACGGCGGCGCGAGCCGACGGACGTCGCCGCTTCCTACGCGCGATTCAGCTCCGACCAGCAGGATGCTTCCAGCATCGACCAGCAACAGCGACAGTGCCGGGACAAGGCCCAGGCCAATGGCCATTCGATCCTAGCCGAACTTGAGTTTGCCGACGAAGCGGTCAGCGGCACCAAGCTCGATCGCAAGGGGCTCAACGCGATGATGACGGCGGCCCGCGCGGGACGTTACAGCACGCTGTACGTCCAGTGCCTGTCCAGACTGGCCCGCGAATTCGTGATCAGCGTGCCGATGCTCAAGGAACTCGTCTACGTTTGTGGCGTGCGCGTGATCAGCGTGAGCGAGAACATCGACTCGGCCAACAGCAACTGGGAGCTGATGGCGATCTTCCGGTCGTGGATGCACGAAGAGTACCTCAAGGTATTGCGTGCGGCCGTCCTGCGCGGACAGGAAGATGCCTTTCTCAACGACTTTTCGGTCGGCGACTGGTGCCTGGGCTACGGCTCTGAGCCGATCCCTGGCAGTGAGCTGGGCAGGCGCGGCCGGCGGCCGAAGCCGCGCATGCGGATCATCATCAACGAGGACCATGCCAGCTGGGTGCGGCAGGTCTTCCACTGGTTCGTCAAGGAACAGCGATCGCTTCAATGGATCGCCCGTGAGCTGACGAAGCTCAATGCACCCAAAGACCATCGGTCCGTGCGGCCGGGTTGGTACCAGCAGTGTGTGCGGACGTTACTCGGGAACCGCAAGTACATCGCTATCTGGCCGTGGGGTCGCAGGACGAACGTTCGCAATCCTCTCACGGGCCAAGTGCGGCAGGAGGACCGGCCGTTCGAGGAGGCCATCAAGTGGGAGCGCGAGCGCCCGCACCTGCGGCTCGTCGAGGACGAGATCTTCTTCAAGTCGCAGGCGATCTTGGATGACAACAAGGCCAACTGCGCCAAGAATCGTCGAGTGGACGGGTCCGGAAAACTGCGAGGTTCGACGACGGATACGGCTCGTCCGCGACACTTGCTCCAGAATCTGATCAAGTGCGGAGCGTGCGACCGGACCTTTCAGGTGGGCGGCGGGAATGGCAAGTATCTCGTCTGTCCGGGTTACAGGCAGGGAATCTGCAATTGCCGTACACAAATTCCTCGCAAGAGGGCAGAGCGGCAGATTCTTGAGGTGGTGGCGCATCGCATCCTGGCCGACGAACACTGGTGCAATGCCGTGTATCAGGAGACACTCACCGCCTGGCGGGCTAACTCGCGCAGTAC
>JBFWSD010000594.1:0-5164 GCA_050248575.1 Gemmataceae bacterium | reverse complement strand
GGCCGCCGAACTGGCCGCCAAACTGACCACCGAACTGGCCGCCAAACTGACCACCGAACTGGCCGCCAAACTGACCACCGAACTGGCCGCCAAACTGACCACCGAACTGGCCGCCGAACTGACCGTTGAACTGGCCGCCGCCACCGAAACCGTTGAAGTTGCCGCCGCCGCCGCCGAACTGGCCGCCACCGCCGAACTGCCCGCCGAACTGGCCGCCGACGTTGCCCTGCTGATTACCTTGCTGACCGTTGAAACCGCCAATGGCCAGCAACGGTTGAGGATTGGGCGGGAAAGGCACCCCGAAGTTCGGAGGAAGATTCGGGCGAGGAGGCAGGACCGGTCGCAGGGCGGCTCCGGGCAAAGGAATGACCTGCGATTCGCCGCTCCTGGGAATCAACAGAACGACACCCAGTGCGACCGCCAAACCGCACAACACCTTGATGAATCGCGAAGTCAGCATATCTCCCCACCTTACGAGAATGTACCTTGATTTTGATCCGGACTGGTAGAATCCTCGTCCCTGAACGACAGATCCGGGCAAACTTGCGCTGATTTCCTGCTCGTTACATTCCTCTAGGTCAATTTTCAGCCCGCAATCGACCGCCGTCAAGCGATTTTGGGGACCCTGCATCGTTCTGGCAGGCGGACTTCGGGATCACGACGGTTTTGTCGTTCGAATTATGCGGAAAGTCGCCTTGACACAGTGGCCGCGTTGGCTATAGTCCGCGACCTTCAACTTCCAGACACAGCGAGGCACTCTGCGGGGGCAGAGCGTGCGCCCACAGTGGCGAACTCGCCAGCATCTCGGGATTGGGGACGGTCAGACATAGAGACACGTCAGGGAGGGCAGGGGGGTTATGCTCAGGAATTTTCGCAAACTGCTCGTGCTCCTGGTCACGGCGTTGGTCCTGGCCCCGGGCGCTCTACGTGCCCAGGATTATGCACCGCCGGTGACGGAATTTCCGTTCCCACTCGGGCCCGTGGATGGCGAAGGGCTCTACCTGGGAGTCGAATTCCTCTATTTCCGGATGACCAATCCGCTGGCCAATCAGCCCGTGGCGTTTCGCGGCGTGATCGATGCCGACGGGACGATCTCCGGGCCGCCCGGCACCACACCCGGCGCCTTCGTTGGCAGTGGCAACCTCGCGCTGGACGTGAGCCAGGTCAATGGTCCGCAGACCTGGGTGCCAGGCTACAACCTGGTAGCGGGCTGGCGCTTCCGTAACGGCGTCGTCGTCGAAGGCTCGTGGTTCCACCTGGAAGAGGCCAAGTATGCCGCCTCCGCCGGACCAGTGCCACCGTTCTTTCAACAGGCTGGCAACCTGGCGGATTCGTTCCTGTCGGCGTTTGTGTACAATTTTCCGCCCGACTTCGCCGGGGCCGCTCCCGATGTGGCCCCGCCTGCCAGTCCAGGTGCCGCCTACGGCATCTGGAACGGTGCTGAATACATGAACATTCAGTTCACCCAGCGCTTCGACCAGTGGGACATCACCGGGCGCTTCCCGATCTTTCAGACTGAAAACTGCCGGTATTACGGCTTCGTCGGCCCGCGCATCGGCCGCATCTGGGAACGCTTCAAGTGGCGTACGGCCGACCTCGATCTGTTCGGCAACGGGGCGCCCTTCAACACGGCCATCTACAGCAACATCATCTCGAACAACCTGTACGGCTTCCACATCGGCTGCGGCGATGAGATGCGCCTCGGCGATACTCCGGTGGGCACCTTCTCGGTCAGCCTCGATTTGCAGGCCGCTGCGTTGCTGAACGTGGCCAAGACGCGTGCCAAGTACGAACGTGAAGACAGGCAGATTTCTGCCCATCATTCGCGGAAGGAATTCACGTTTGTGCCCGAATTGCAGGCGCAGATCAACCTATGGTGGTATCCGATCGAGGGCGTACAACTGCGCGTGGGCTACAACGCGATGGCGTTCTTCAACACCATCTCGTCGCCGGTACCGATCGACTTCGACTTCGGCTCGCTGTCGCCGAAGTTCGAACGTGAAACCAGGTTCTTCGACGGTCTCAACGCCGGTATTGGCATCATCTTCTGAGCGAGGTGCCCGCCTGACCGAACTTGCCGGCGCAGCAGTCCCGAACGGGCAAGCTTCGCCGCAGAAATGCCATGCGCGCCTGTGCCGAGACTTGACATTTCCCGTGATCCCCTGTTAGCCTCAACATCAAATAGCGCCAACGCTTGCACGAGCGTTTGCGTTTTTGATGGAGAAGTGCGCCCTCCTCTCTCCGGAAAGGTGGATCCCCTGATGAGCTCTTCCAAGCTGGCCGGCTACGCGCTCCTTTCCCTGGCGATTCTGTGCCCGTCGATCACCCTGGCCCAGGAAAGGCTGGTCACCGAAAAAGACAATTTGACGGGCAATGAGCGCACCGAGTTCCACAAGTTTCGGGACGGGCAGAACCAGGTGTTGAAGGCCAACAAGCCGCTGCTCGACAAGGCGGCCCGCTGGTACGTGGGAAGGCTCACCTGGAAAGAAGTCCATACCAAATCGCTCGAGCAGCCCACGGGCGGTATCGTCGTGACCATGAATGACCTCGTCAACGAGGCGCTGCGCCACATTCCGCCGGCCCGCAAGTTTCAGCAGAAGGCGGGCACACGCCAGAATCAGATTCTCTATTGCCGGGAATACGGCAAATCGATCGCCGCGGTGGTGAACGAGATCCTCAAGAACCCGGCGCAGCCTCCGATCGCGCAAGTGAACGCAGTGCGCATTCTGGCCGCTCTAGGTGAGACGGGTGTGGAGGACTTTGCCGGCCCGCTGGCGGAAATCGTGGATGCGCCGGAACTGAACGATGCCGTCAAGCTGCATGCCTTGCGCGGGCTGCACGCTCTCTTCACCGAATCGGCCCCCTTCAAGGACAATGCTCTGGAAACGAAGACGCTGGTCACACTCGACAACTTCGTGAAGAGGCCGCCCAACTATCCCAAGAGTGCGAGTGAAGGAGAGATTGCCGCTTTCCGGTATGTCCGTCGCGCTGCGGTTCGCGCACTTGGCGCGGGCCGCACGCCGCGCATCACCGAGAAGGGCAAGCCGCTCGCCAAACCAGCCCTTCACCTCATCAAGATCCTGAGCGGCGACGGCGTGGAACCGCCTCCGGATCTACGCGAGCAGATCGAGGCCGCCATCGCGGTGTGCCAGCTCGATCCCAAGACAGCGCCCGGCTACAACCCTGATTACACAGCCCAGCACCTGGCCGCCTTCACGCTCGAGTTTTGCAATCGCTTCAACGAGGATCGCAGCCGTACGGGCGGCAAGACGCTGGCCTGGGCCGTGGAGGCTGCCCGCATCGACGTGGCACTCTCCGATCTCAAGAAGAACGCGCCCGACAACGCCTACGTGGCGGAGGTTGCCAATCGCTGCAAGGATCTGCTGCGCGAGGTGGAATCTGAAAAGCCGCCATTGCCGGCCAGCCTCAACAGCGTGCGTGCCATGGTCGCCGAGAAGCCGCCCAAGTCCAAGCTCGTCTTCACCGACGATCCGGACAGCGCTGTCAAGCTGCCCGGACCGGCCGAGTAAGCCCTGTCAATTCGGCTTGCGCCCCGCCACTTCAACCGATTCTCCAAAGCGGAGGTCGGCCTTGAGCACTTCCTTGTTCGGGCCGAGCAGGTCGAAGGTGTAATCGTACGCGTTGTGGTTCTTGGCGTACTGGGCCCAGGTGGGATCGGTGCTGAAGTAGGAGATCTTGACCGAACCGTCGGGGGCGGGTTCGACCAGGAAATAGGCATCGTTGAAGTCCTTGCTGCCGACGGGAGTGACGTCGACTTCGAGGAGATAGCTGCCCGGCGCAAGTTCGGGCCGGGTGCGCGGGCCGCCGGGCGTACTGAAAGTCGTCTGCTTGCTGATGCGCGAGCGCAGCCCGTCCTTGACCAGCGGGATGTCCTGACTGCCTTCCAGGTCGCTGTAAGCCGCGTTGTGCACGCGCAGATAGCCGACCGCCCCGGGCGCCGTGTAGCTGACCGGGAGCATCGCTGCCCCACCGACGGTGATGGCCGTCACTGCGACCGCGGCGGTGAAGATCTTGAAGTTGGCGGCCAGCGCCATTTGTTTCATCGTCAGCTGGGCAGCCGTCGAGATCGCCGGAGCCACCGCGGAGGCTGAGACTGTTTGCCCAAGACCAGCCGTGCTGGCCACGAGTGCGGCGGGAACCGCGGCCCGGGCCCCTTCTTCGACCAGCAGGGCCGTGAGGGCCGCCGACGTCAGGACCAGCCCGCGCCGATTGAGTCGCTGCCGCAGCATGTCGCGTGCCCGCGACAGTCGAATCTGCACGGTGCCGATGGGCCAGCTCAGCATGCCCGCGGCCTCGGCGTTGGTCTTCCCTTCCAGGTAGCAAAGGACGACCGGGGCACGGTATTTTTCGGGCAGACGGCCCAGCTCTTCGTCGATCACCAGCTTGACGTCGGCGTGCTGCGCCGAATGTTCCGGGATGGTGGCATCGGCCTGGGGCAAGAGGGCGCCGTGTTTGGCTTCGTGTGCCTTGTGTTGCGAAGTGCGAGTGCGGACATTGAGGGAAACGCGCTGGGCCACTCCTTGCAACCAACTTCCCAGCGTGTGGCGGTTGACGATGGTGTCGGCCTTGCGCATCAGGACGACGAATGTGGCCTGAAAGGCGTCTTCCGCATCGTGGGTATTGCCGAGTACGCGGCGGCACACGCCCATGACCATCGGGCCATGGCGGGCCACGAGGGCCTCGAAGGCGGCCGGGTCACGCGCGAGGATGTAACGATCGAGCAGTTGCCCGTCGGCACAGCCTTCCGGCACACCGGGCTCCACGGCTTCCATCGTCTCGCTCAAGGTATCGTCCTCGAACACTTGCGTTCCTCCTCCTACTATCACCGGCGGGACATGCCGCGTCAATCCAATGCGCGACACCCGGGCCGCGCGCAGCGGTCCGGGTGAAGTAGTGGAGCGTCATTTGCGCATTGCGGTTCAGGGCACCTCGCTCACCCGCCAGTAATTCTCCTGCAAGTTCAGCACGCGCGGGTCGATGGTTTCGAGTTGCATGGCCTCGACGTGGCCATCGCCGAAGAGCACATTGAGCGTGTTCATGTGCCGCGGCGCTGCCACCGTGGGCCAGAAGTCGGGGGCCGCACTGCCCACCACGTCCACCACCGGTTTGCTGGATTCGACGAAAGCCACCATGCGCGAGGCCA